>NZ_KV840184.1:283450-293245 GCF_001839145.1 Staphylococcus sp. HMSC62D11
CTGCTCCTTCAGGAGTCTCGCCATAAATACTACGCATTAACATGTAAATTTACCTTTAAATGCTTTAAAAAATAAGGCACTTTCGTATAATTTAATAAATACCACTAAACTAAATTAACGCGCTGTATATTATCTAATGCATAAGAGAAAAGACAATTTCTATCAAATAATTTTAATAGAAATTGTCTTTTTTACATTGTTTAAGAACTTAATGTCCCAGACCCTTTATTCATATTCTGTTATCGATAATTCACCATAAAGTATTTCTTTTTACCACGTCTAATAATTGTAAAAGCATTTTCTATCTTATCTTCACTTGATAAATTGTAATTAACATCTTGCTGACGCTCACCATTAATATAAATTGCACCATTATTTACATCTTCACGAGCTTGTCGTTTTGATGAAGAAATCCCTGTTTCAACTAGAGCTTCAACAATATTAGTATTGTCTGCAGATAATTCTACTTGAGGAACGTCTTTAAAACCTTCTTTTAGTTCTTTAGCAGATAAAGATTTCAAGTCACCACTAAATAATGCTTGTGAAATACGTATCGCATCATCTAAAGCATCTTGGCCATGAATCAATTTAGTCACATTTTCAGCCAGTGCTTTTTGGGCTTCACGTAAATGAGGTTGTTCATCTCTTGATGCTTCTAAACGTTCTATTTCTTCTTTATTTAAGAAAGTAAAATACTTTAAGAATTTTATAACATCATCGTCAGATTGATTTATCCAGAATTGATAGAATTCATATGGACTGGTTTTATCAGCATCTAACCAAACAGCTCCAGATTCAGATTTACCAAATTTCTTACCATCTGATTTAGTAACTAAAGGAATAGTAAGCCCATACGCTTCAGTTTGACCATACATACGTCGCATTAATTCAATACCACTTGTGATATTGCCCCACTGATCAGAGCCACCTACTTGAATTTTACAATTTAAATTTTGATTTAAATGTCCAAAGTCTATGGCTTGTAATATCGTGTAAGTAAACTCTGTATAAGAAATACCATTTTCTAATCTAGATTGAATTGAATCTTTAGCGAGCATATAATTTACACCTACATGCTTACCATAGTCTCGTAAGAAACTAATCAATGAAATTTGACCTAACCAATCTTTATTATTAACTAAAACGGCACCTTTTTCAGTTCCAAATTCAAACAATTTATGCATTTGTGCATTGATACCTTGAACATTATCCTCAACTTGTTCTTCAGTTTGTAACACACGCTCTTCAGATTTACCTGATGGATCACCAATCATACCTGTACCGCCGCCAATGAGCACAATTGGTCTATGTCCATGCTGTTGGAAACGTCTCAAAGTTAAAAACGGTAACAAATGTCCAATATGTAAACTATCTGCCGTAGGGTCCGCACCACAATATAAAGATACTTGTTCTTTGTTTAATAACTCCTCAATACCTTCTTCATCAGTTTGTTGATAAATTAACCCTCTCCACTTTAAATCCTCTAATAAAGCATTTGTCATATCTGTATACCTCCTTAAAAAAATAAAAACCCCTACATTATCAAAATGTAAGGGCGCTTTTGCACGTTACCACCATACTTTAGCATCAACATGTGATACCACTCTCTTAATGATACGTTCATTAATTAAACGTTGGATATATTTTAAAAGGTGTATTCACAATTAAAAAGCGTTAGTTCACAGCACCCACTAACTCTCTGAAGACCTTTATAACTGCTACTTGTCCTTACTATCCAATATTTATGGAATTGACATAATTATAAAGAACTCTGTTTTAAAAGTCAACTTAGTAAAATATGATATACTAGACGTACTTTCAGAAAGGACGCATGTGAATGATAAAAAAATTTGTGGCATATATGCAACAGGCTTCATATTTAAAATATGAGACCAAGTATAAATTAATCAAGCATATCTTAATTACGATGTTTGCGCTACTCTGCCTTATTTTATTGATTCTTTTCATTGCAAGTATGTTTTATTTCCATCGCATTACATCACATGCGTCAGCAATGAGTGACAATGAATTAAAGAAGAAAGCCATACACTTTGCAGGAGATGAAGCGATTGATCATAAAAATAATAATATCTTACAAGCATATGATCAGTCCCAAAATACTTTAATTGTTGGACCTAAACGTGTAAATTCAAACGTGATTGCTGCATTGACATCCTCAGAAGATACATTATTCTATCAGCATAATGGTATTTTACCAAAGGCATTAATTCGTGCAATGATTCAAGATGTTTTCAATGTGAAACAATCATCTGGAGGAAGTACAATTACACAGCAACTGATTAAAAACCAAGTATTAAGTAGTGAGAAGACGTACCGTCGTAAAGCAAACGAACTCGTATTGTCACTGCGCTTAGAAAAGATATTAACTAAAGACGAAATTGTATACACATATCTTAACGTAGTTCCTTTTGGACGAGATTATAATGGCTCTAACATCACAGGTATCGCATCTGCATCGTATAGTTTATTTGGTATTCCACCATCTAAGCTTAATATTGCAGAATCTGCATACTTAATAGGCTTACTACAAAGTCCATACACTTATACACCATATGATGAAGATGGCTCAATCAAAAATAATAATCAATTTAATATAGGTATACAAAGACAACACTATGTACTAAAGCGTATGCGAGTTGAAAACAAAATATCTGTAAAAGATTACCACAAAGCCTTAAATTTCGATATCAAACATCACCTATTACAACGAGATAAACAAGATGCAAGTTAAATAAAACATTTAAAATTTCCTTTGGCATCATTAAATAAACACCAAATGATATTAAAATTAATTATATATCTGCAGCTAAGCTGTCTACGTTATTTTTATGTTTATACGCTTGATTTTATTTAATGGCTCTTAATATAAGAAACATAGCAAAGAAGGCAATTTCTATTGAAACTTAATAGAAATTGCCTTCTTCAACTTGTCAGAGACCTTTAATTCTTAAACTATTAGCGCATATCACCTAGAATAATCCAACAGCATGGCCGTCATCTGTTACGTCCATATTTAAAGCTGCAGGTTTTTTCGGTAATCCTGGCATTGTCATAATTGCGCCAGTTAAAGCAACTATAAATCCAGCCCCCGTTTTAGCTTCTAACTCTCTAATTGTAATATCAAAACCAGTTGGAGCACCTAATGCTGTGGCATCATCACTAAAGGAATATTGTGTTTTCGCCATACAAATTGGATAATTATCCCAACCATTATTTTTAAAGTCTTTTAATTGTCGTTTTGCCTTTTTACTAAATGTTACTGAAGCACCGCCATAAATATCTTTGACAATTGTTTCAATTTTTTCTTCAAGTGGTTGATTTAAATCATATAAGAATTTAAATTCTTGTGGTTGATCAATGACTTCTAATACTTGATTAGCTAGGTCTACGCCACCTTTTCCACCTTTTTCCCAAACTTCAGTAAGTGCTATTCTCACATTATTTTCTTTTGCCCATTGCTTAACATACTCTGTTTCAGCATCTGTATCATGAATGAAAGCATTTAAAGCAATGACTGGTTCAACTCCAAATTTTCTAATATTATTAACGTGACGTTCTAAGTTAACAATACCAGCTTTAACAGCTTCAACATTTTCTTCTTTCAAATCATCTTTTGCAACGCCACCATGCATTTTCAATGCACGTACAGTTGCAACTAAGACAACAGCTGATGGTTCAAATCCAGCTTCACGTGCTTTAATATCAATGAATTTTTCTGCACCTAAATCAGAACCAAAACCAGCTTCAGTAATTACAATATCAGCTAAGTCTCGAGCTGTTTCAGTAGCTAAAATAGAGTTACAACCATGAGCGATATTAGCAAAAGGTCCACCATGAACAAGTGCTGGTGTTCCTTCGATTGATTGAACTAAGTTTGGCTTAATTGCATCTTTTAAAATCATCGCTAATGCGCCTTCAACTTTTAAATCTGCTACAGTAATTGGTTTACGATCACGTGTATAACCAATTGTAATGCGACTAATTTTTGATTTTAAATCTTTGATATCACGTGCTAAACATAAAATAGCCATAATTTCTGAGGCAACTGTAATGTTAAACCCATCTTCACGTGGTACACCGTTAGTTGGACCACCTAAGCCAACATTGACATGTCGTAATGCTCGATCATTCATATCAAGAACACGCTTCCATTCAATTCTGCGTACATCAATGCCTAATTCATTGCCTTGATGAATATGATTATCAATAAATGCTGATAATGCGTTGTTTGCTGTTGTAATCGCATGGAAGTCACCATTAAAGTGTAAGTTAATATCTTCCATTGGCAGCACTTGTGCATAGCCACCACCTGTTGCACCGCCTTTTATACCAAAAGTTGGTCCAAGTGCAGGTTCACGCAAGGCAACCATTACATTTTTATTTAGCTCATTAAATGCATCAGCTAAACCAACAGTAACTGTTGATTTTCCTTCACCAGCTGGCGTAGGACTCATCGCAGTAACTAATACTACTTTACCTTTTTCGCCTTTAGAATTAACTTTGTTAATATCAATCTTTGCTTTATAATGACCATATTGCTCTAACGCTTCGTCAGGAATCCCTGCTTTCTTAGCAATCTCCCCAATTGGTCTTAATGTTGATTGATTTGCAATTTCTAAATCTGATAAATGTGCCAACTACTTTCAACCCCTTGTTCTAAATAGTATATTGTAAGAGCACCCTGATTGTTTGGGTATCATAATTTCTTACATACTTAATAATAACTAACTCTGCCTATGATGTCGAATTTTTGATAGCGTTTACAATTATTTTAACTAAAAACATATGATTGTAAAATAAATATACGTATATTTTGGCTATTTATTTAGCAAATATCGCATACATATTGAAAACGCAAAATGGTAAAATATATTATCATTTTGCGTTCCAAACTATACATTCAATTGTTGATTATATAAGGAAAAGCATCTTTTATTTTAAAAATAAGTTCCTGCTATTTTTAGTCCTCCATAGTACTTAAATCACCTGCATCTAAATTAAGTTCCCATGCTTTAAGTACACGTCGCATAATTTTACCTGAACGCGTCTTAGGCAATTTATCTCTAAACTCAATTTCTCTAGGAGCAGCATGAGCTGATAGACCTTCTTTTACATATTTTTTAATATCTTCTTTTAAATCATCAGTCGGTTCATATCCTTGGCGTAAAGCAACAAATGCTTTTATAATTTCGCCACGTACTGGATCAGGCTTTCCGATGACACCAGCTTCAGCAACAGCTTCATGCTCAACTAATTTAGATTCGACTTCAAATGGTCCCACACGTTCGCCTGCTGTCATGATGACATCATCTACACGACCTTGAAACCAGAAGTACCCATCTTCATCTTTATATGCTGAATCCCCAGATATATACCAGTCTCCTATAAAATAAGAACGATATTTTTCTGGATTATCCCATATTTCATACATCATAGACGGCCACCCCTTTTTTATTGCTAAATTGCCCATACGATTAGCTGGCAATTCATTTCCCTCATCATCGATAATAGCAGCTTCCACACCAGGAATTGGTTTTCCCATAGAACCCAATTTGACATCCATTGCAGGATAATTAACAATCATATGTCCTCCTGTTTCAGTCATCCACCACGTATCAAGAACACGTTTACCATATGCTGATTTTGCCCATTTGATAACTTCTGGGTTTAATGGTTCTCCTACAGATAGAATAGATCGTAACGTTGACAGATTATATTTTTGAACAATATCATCACCAGCACTCATCAACATGCGTAACGCGGTTGGTGCCGTATACCAAATTGTAACTTTGAATGCTTCAATCATCTTATACCACTGTTCAGGCGTAAAACGTCCACCTGCTATACAATTTGTGACGCCATTTAGCCAAGGTGCAAATATACCGTAAGAAGTTCCAGTAACCCAACCCGGATCAGCTGTACACCAATATACATCGTTTTCTTGTAAATCTAATACATATTTCCCCGTTATATAATGAAGTAGCATTGCTTGTTGTACATGAAGTACGCCCTTAGGCTGTCCTGTTGAACCTGAAGTATAATGTAATATTAAACCATCGTCGCGTTGTAACCATGTGATATTAAATGATGTGCTAGCTGATTGCATTAACTTATTAAAATCTATATAGTCATCAGACACATCATCATCCACGATAATGATTTTTTTGAGATGTGGTAATTTTTCTTGTGGTATACGATGAAGTAATTTATTTGTTGTTATAACAACTTTGGCTTCACTATTCGCTAAACGATCTGTTACTGCCTTTTCCATAAAAGCCTCAAATAATGGACCAACAATTGCACCTACTTTTAATATACCTAAAAAGGCAAAATACAATTCAGGTGTTCTCGGCATAAAGATAAAAACGCGATCCCCTTTTTGCACATTTGCATGCTCTACTAATACATTCGCCGCTTGATTGGATAAGTGCTGTATATCTGAAAATGTATATTGTTCCTGACGCTCATTATCTTTATAGTTTAAAGCGATTTTGTCTCCTTTACCATCGTCTACGTGACGATCTATACATTCATATGCCATATTGATTTTCCCTGTTTTATACCATGAAAAAGCTTTTTCTACTTCATTCCAATCAAAGTTTTGATATACATCCTCATAATTGCTTAAATTATATTCTCCCGGTTCACTCTTATATACTTCTACCTTCATTTGAAATCCCCCTTATATGAAATCGCTTTCTTAGCATGTATTATACATAAATTTTTGTGTTATTCAAAATTTTTAGAGAATTTTTACATTTATATTTTTAATTTACGTCCATAGCCTTTATACTAATTATAATAAGATGTCGGAGGCGGAAATCAATGAAGCATGTCAAAACTTATGTCTTAAAAAATATCAACATACAAGATATTCATTTTGTTATTGAAGGACCTGTATCTTGCAGTTTTTTGAAAACGCTTACTTTCGATGATCAACTTGATGCTTTTCGACCTCCAAAGGAACAATTTAATGCTTTATTAGAAATTTCACGCCTGATGGAAGGTCGAGTATATATCATTAGAGAACGCACACATATCATTGGCTATGTAACCTATCACTATCCGGATGAGTTTGAGCGTTGGTCTCAAGGTCATTTACCTTATCTTATTGAATTGGGTGCCATTGAATTATGTCCAAAATATCGTCATTTACATTTGGGTGGTCTACTCATCGCAAATAGTCTTTCTAGTAATGAGTTTGAAGATTATATTGTTTTAACGACAGAATATTATTGGCATTGGGATTTAAAACAAGCAAAGTTAGATGTTTTTGAATATAAAAAAGTGATGCAAAAAATGATGGCCAAAGGTGGATTAGAAGTTTTTGCTACAGACGAACCTGAAATCACAAGTCACCCTGCCAATTGCTTGATGGCTCGCATTGGCAATCGTATCACACTCGATCAACAACAAGCATTTGATGATTTACGCTTTCAAAATCGCTTTTTCTTTTAAATTCTAATTACTAAAGGAAGTTTGATATGATGCATGATAAAAGAAAAACTGGATATGTCTATTCAGATAAATTATTAAAATATCGTTTTGATAATCATCATCCTTTTAATCAAATGAGACTTAAACTAACGACAGAATTGTTGCAGACGGCTGGCTATTTAAACAATAGTAATATTGTGGAACCACCTATTGCAACAACGAATGAACTAACCCTCGTGCATCAATACGATTACGTACAAGCAATTAAACATGCATCACATGGTATTTTAAGTAATCAAGAAGCTGATAAATATGGATTAAGTGGCGAAGATACGAATCAGTTTAATAATATGCATAGCCATAGTGCTCGAATTGTTGGCGGCGCATTAACATTAGCAGATTTGATTATGAAAGGCATTTATCATAATGGTTGTCATCTTGGTGGTGGTTTGCATCACGCTCTAGAAGGACGTGCCAATGGATTTTGTGTTTATAATGATGTCGCAATTACGGCTAAATATTTAAATCAAAAATACGGCCAGCGGGTATTAATTGTGGATACTGATGCACATCACGGAGATGGTACACAATGGCGATTTTATACTGATGAAGAAATAATGTGTTATTCCATTCATGAAACGGGAAAATTTCTATTTCCTGGCTCAGGACATTATACTGAACGTGGAGAGGATCAAGGATATGGTTACACAGTCAATCTACCTTTAGAGCCTTATACAGAAGATGCCTCATATCTTGAATGCTTGGAGCTATCACTTAATGCTATAATTGAAGCATTTAAACCAGATATAATATTGAGTGTGCATGGGGTAGATATTCATTTTCAAGATCCATTAACTCATATGAATTGTACGCTTGATGCATTGTATCAAATTCCCTATCTAATAAATGCACTTGCAGAAACATATACTGATGGCAAAATTATTATGTTTGGTGGTGGAGGTTATAATATTTGGACTGTAGTTCCAAGAGCATGGAGTCATGTTTACTTAGCATTAACAAGACAAACTAAACCTCATGGTGCTTTACCACAAACTTGGATTAATAAATGGACAAGTTATGCTCCAAAACCGTTACCACAAACTTGGAATGAAAGTCTCGAACACTATATTAATATTCCACGAAGAGAAGAAATAAGTAAGCATAATTTAGAACGTGCTTTACGTATTAAATCATGGTATCAATAGTATTTAAACAAAGAGAAACACTTTCGCATAAATACTCGTAGTTGCATTTAACGAAAGTGTTTGAAGTCTTTGTCACAGTAGAGCTGTTCATGTCGAATAAAACAATATGATTAATGGAAGCGCATACCACCATCAACTATAATTGTTTGACCAGTGATATAATCAGAATCACTGCTAGCTAAAAAGCCAACAACATTAGCTACATCTTCTGGTTTTGAAAGTCGTTTTAAAGTAATTTGATCTGAGAATTGTTTCCAACCCCACTCTTCTGGTTGATTATTTTCTTTAGCTAATTTAACAGCAATACCTTTCATCATTGGTGTTTCAACAATACCTGGAGCAAAAGCATTAACTGTAATGCCTTTTTCAGCTAAATCACGTGCTGCTACTTGTGTAAGACCACGAACTGCGAATTTCGTACTACTGTATAAAGACAAACCTGCGTTACCTTCAACACCAGCTTGTGAAGTAGCATTAATAATTTTACCGCCGTGTCCTAATTTTTCAAATTGTTCTAGTGCTGCTTGAATGCCCCAGAATACACCACCGACATTAACACCAACGACTTGATTAAATTGTTCTGGTGTAACTGTTTCGATTGGCGTCATTGGTCCTAATCCAGCATTATTAACAAGTACATTTAAATCTCCAAAATGATTTACAACCTCACCCAATACTTTAAATACTTCATCACGATTGGATACGTCAGCTTTGTATGCTGCTGCTTCTTGACCTTCTTTATTCAATTTAGCTGCTGCTTCTTGAGCGCCTTCATAATTATAGTCAACGACAGCTACGTTAAATCCATCATTAAATAAACGTTGTGCAATGGAAAAACCAATACCTTGTGCTGCGCCAGTTACGACTGCTACTTTTTTAGTATTACTCATTATCAATCACCTCATAATAATTCTTTTCAATTTTATATTAGCACTTTGTAAAATTTATAGGGTGTCTTTTTTGTGAATTTTTCGATAATTCTAATAATATTACAATTATAGCTGTATAAAACGCAAAAAAGGTCTGAGATATTAAGTTCTTAAACAATGTAAAAAAGACAATTTCTATTATGTATTAGATAATATACAGCTTGTTATTATTTTAGGGTGATAAGATGTAGCCCCACGATGGT
>NZ_KV840184.1:293345-351022 GCF_001839145.1 Staphylococcus sp. HMSC62D11
ACTCCTGAGGGAGCAGTGCCAGTCGAAGACAGGGCTCCAACAAAGAGAAATACGAAAAGCATTTCGCCAAGCAAAGCAAGTTGGGGTGGGGCCCCAACAGATAGGCCTTCGAAAAGAAAGCCATCGGACAAAGCAAGTTAGGGTGGCTGAGACGGCATCCTAGGAAAGCGAAGCCATTCAATACGAAGTATTGTGAAAATAGAGAACAGCAGCAAGATATTTTCTAATTGAAAATGATCTTACTGCTGTTTTTAGGAATTTATATCCCAAACTCGCATATATTTTATGACTAGATTATATACTATTTTTTATTTTTCCACCAAAATTATTTTGTTGTTCCTCTATATTCAATTCTATGTGGCAAAATCACATTAGGTTCATCAATAGGCTCGTCATTCATATATTTCGTTAATAGGCGCATACCAACTGCACCAATATCATACAATGGTTGAATCACACTTGATAATTTTGGTCTAACCATCTCAACTAAACGCGTATTGTTAAAACTTACAATTTGTAAATCTTGAGGGACTTTCACACCTTTGTCTTGAGCACTATGCAAAATTCCAATTGCTTGCTCATCACTAATGACTAAAATAGCATCCGGATGATGGCCTTGTAACTGTTCAAATGCATGTACACCTTCTTTATAACTTTCTTTTCCAGTAAGATGTAAAGCATCGTCAAGTTTAAGTTGATGCTCCCTTAGAGCCTCGCTTAAGCCATCAAGTACATCATCTTGGGCCTTTTTCGAATAATCTCCACCAACAAGCGCAAACTTAGTTGCACCATTTTGAATAAGTTGTTCTGTCACTTCTTTGGCAGCCGATTTAAAGTCAATATTAACTGATGCAATTTGATCGTCTTTTCCATTTGTTCCCGAAACAACAACGGGCACTGATGATTGACTTATTAAATCTTTTATCTCATCTGAAATCGTACCACCTAAGAATATAATACCGTCCACTTGTTTACTTAATAAATTATTGAATATCTCTTTTTCTTTTTCAGGATCATTATCTGAATTAGAAATAATAGAATGATATTTGTACATCGTTGCAATATCTTCTATACCTCGAGCCAATTGTGAATAATAAATATTTGAAATATCTGGAATAATTACACCTACTGTTGTTGTACGTTTACTAGCTAATCCGCGAGCAACTGCATTAGGTCGATAATTTAAGCGCTTTATCACTTCATTGACCTTTTTACGTGTTTCTGGTTTTACGTTTTGATTACCGTTAACCACTCTTGAAACGGTTGCCATGGATACTCTGGCTTCTCTAGCAACATCATAAATTGTAACTGTCATAGCGTCCTCCTGTAAGCGGTTTATTTATTATTATATCGTGTTTTCATTTCATTTTCAAAGTTTAACACAAAAAACTTATGTATTAAATATGTTTTAATTTCGTTCACATATCTGTAAAAAATATTTACTAATTAAAATAAATACCTGCCATAGTGATTCATTAATATGACAGGTACTTGAATTCAGCTAATAACTATTTTAACTTTTTGCTATTATATAATTCAGAAAGTGGTTTAAGTTCGCTGTAAAATGCGTCAAACTCATCTAAGTCCATTTGTTGAGCACTATCACTCAATGCAACAGCAGGGTTAGGATGAACTTCGGCCATTACACCGTCAGCACCGACTGCTAATGCTGCCTTTGCAGTTGGTAACATAATGTCCTTTCTACCCGTACTATGTGTTACATCTACCATAACAGGTAAATGTGTACCTTGTTTAAGAATTGGTACTGCAGAAATATCTAATGTATTTCTTGTAGCTTTTTCATATGTGCGAATACCACGCTCACATAAAATTATATTTTTATTTCCTTGAGAGGCAATATACTCAGCAGCATATGTAAATTCTTCAATTGTTGCTGAAAGCCCTCGTTTTAGTAATATAGGTTTATTTGTACGACCAGCTTCTTTTAGTAATTCAAAATTTTGCATATTACGTGCACCAATTTGGAAAACATCTAAATAATCATCCGCAAGTTCAAAGTGAGCAGGATTAACGATTTCACTAACAATATTTAATCCAAATTTTTCTTTGACATTTTTTAATATTTTAAGCCCTTCTAAACCGAGTCCTTGGAAATCATAAGGTGATGTACGAGGTTTAAAAGCACCACCACGTATGAATTTTTCACCTTTTTGTTGAAGATTACGAGCTACTGCATCTACTTGTTCTTGTGATTCAACGGAGCATGGACCAAAAACAAATGATTTCTTACCATCTCCAATAATGCCACCATTTTTAAATGTTACAACTGTATCTTCTGGCTTTAATTTTCTTGATACATATAAATGTTTTTCATTTTCTGATTTTTGTAAATCTGTGGACGCTTTAAAAATTTCTTTAAATAACTGTTTAATTACATTATCATTAAAAGGACCTTGATTTCGATCTAATAAATCGTTTATCATCTCTTTTTCACGTTGTGGATCATAAACTCTCGTACCCTGTTTTAATTTTTCTTCACCAATTTTTTGCGCCAATTCCCCACGTTTGGACAACAAATCTAATATTTGATTATTAATCGATACAATCTCTTCTCTGTATGATTCTAATTTATTACCCATAAATACTCACCTCAAAATTCTGTTTTAACAATTAGTGTCACTTTAAAGCGATAAAATTATTAATATTAAACTCTATTTTAACAATTCTTTTTTTATTCTTCAACCTCATACGATCTATATTTTTAGAATTTTCTGATATTAATAACATAAAGTAAAAAGGTATCTCCATTATAACTTAATTATAGATGAAGATACCTTTAAATATTTAATCATTGAAAGTACGTTTATCAATTTTACTTTTAGCTTTTTCTACACGTTGTGCTTGTTTAGGTGTTGATTTACGTTCATTTTTAGTTGAATTATCCTGCTGAATCGACTTTTCTTCATGCGTAATTACGCCATTATCAAAATGTGCTGACTGATGCGTTTGTTGGTCTTTAATTTGTGCTTCTGGTTGATTTATTGAAGGCTTTGTAACTAAATTTGGAACACGTTCAACTTTCACAAATTTTAATTCTGGTTCAGTTAATAGCGCTTTTGTTTTAGCCGTAACAGAGCTATCTTGTTCCATTTTTTGAGCTTTGCCTTTTGCTGCTTGTGCTAAACGCTGTGCTTGATTATTTGCCATCATCTTTTTTGTTTTATTAGAAGGCGCTTTTAATGTATCGTTTGTTTCGTGTTTTATTGCTTGTTGCTGTGCTGCTATTTCTGTGGCACTCGCTTCTTTTTTATTCTCTTCTTTTGCTTCTGCTTTAGCTTGTTGAATCTCTTGTGCTTCTGGTGAATCATCTTTTAATGTATCATTTACTTCTTCTTTAATAGCTTGTTGTTGTGCTGCTATTTCATCTGGTGAAATACTATCTTGTTGTTTAAAGTCTTCTATCTTGCTTTTTATAGCGTTAAAATTCGTTTCAGCTTGTTCTTTTATATTAAGATATTTCTGTTCTAATTCTTGTTCTTTCTTTTTAAGTTCATCTATTTTTTCAAAACCTTTATTTTTATATAATAGACCAATCGTTGAACCAATAATTGCGCCAGTAATAAAACTTACTACAAAGTCTTTTCGTTTTGGAACTTCATTAGAATAGGGCGTTAAATTTTGATGTTGGTAACTATCATGAGATAAAATATCACCTGAATGTGTATGTTCAAGTGGTTGTTGATTAAATTTTTGACTCATTGTAACTCCTCCTATAACAAATGCACTTAAACAGGTACAAACCTCATTTAAGTGCATGAAATTACATCTTATTAAAAAGTTTTCTCTACAAAAGTTAAGCAGCTTTATTTAATGGATTTTAGTGTCATCAGCTACAGAACTTGTTTTGTAGTTTGAACTTTCTCTACGATAGTGTCTGTTTTGCCATTTATCTGCAATTTCCATTGCAACATTGGACCATTGCACTACTTGAGAAATTTTATCTTCATTTTGAGAGATATTGTGAGTAATTGAATTTGTCACTTTATCAATTGAGCCATTTAAATTTTGAACAGAATCGCCAATACCTTTAACAGCATCAACAACAGAATTTAAACGTTCAACTTTACCTTGGATATCCTCTGTTAAACGATTTACTTTGTGAAGTAAATCTGTAGATTCACGTGTAATACCTTGAACTTGGCCTTCAACACCATCAAGAGTTTTTGCTACGTGATCTAAATTTTTCTTAACTGAGATTAACACAACAACTACACCTATACATAAAATTAAGAATGCAATTGCAGCGATAATTCCAGCAATTGGTAAAATCCAATCCATTAAAAACGCCTCCTAAATACCTATTAAAAATGTCATTAGTATTAAATACCCATGAGAATAATGTATAAACATATTAAAAATTATTTGTTATACCTAATTTGTGTTCGTATGCACGTTGTATTTTTTGTATATCACCAGCGCCCATAAATAAAATCACAGCATTATCAAATTGTTCTAATATGTCAATATTATTTTCGTCTATTAATGCAGATCCGTCAACACGTTTGATTAAATCTTGAATCGTTAAGTCTCCTGTGTTTTCTCGAATAGAACCAAAGATTTCACATAAAAAGACATGATCAGCCTTGCTTAAACTATCAGCAAACTCATTTAAAAATGCTTGTGTTCTAGAAAACGTATGCGGTTGAAAGACTGCAATGACTTCTTTATTTGGATATTTCTTTCTTGCTGTTTCTATTGTAGCACTAATCTCTCGTGGATGGTGTGCGTAATCATCAACTAATATTTGTTGATCATATTTAGTTTCATTAAACCGACGTTTGACACCACCAAATGTTTCAAGTGCTTCTTTAATATTTGCAACATCCATATCTTCTAAATAGCTAATTGTTATTACTGCAAGCGCATTTTGAATATTATGATTGCCATATTGTGGTGTTAAGAAGTGATCGTAATATTTGCCATTGATGTATACATCAAATTCAGTACCTTTATCAGTAATTTGAATATCATTGGCATATACGTCATCTTTATCACTTAAACCATAATAATATATTGGGATATCCACGTTAAGTTTACG
This sequence comes from Staphylococcus sp. HMSC62D11, assembly GCF_001839145.1. Lineage (NCBI taxonomy): Bacteria > Bacillati > Bacillota > Bacilli > Caryophanales > Staphylococcaceae > Staphylococcus > Staphylococcus sp. HMSC62D11. The sequence goes on from NZ_KV840184.1 coordinate 298,405, forward strand.
TAAATGTTCATCGTCCCCCCAAGCTATAATTGCTTTTTTTACATTATTAGCCATCTCTTGAAATGCATCAAAAACATCTTCTACATCTTTAAAATAATCAGGATGATCAAAATCGATATTTGTCATAATAGCATAGTCAGGACGATAGCTTAAAAAATGTCGACGATACTCACATGCCTCAAAAGCAAAGTAGTCGCTTTGAGGTATTCCCAAACCTGTGCCATCTCCAATTAAAAATGATGTCTTTTTATCACCATTCATGACATGTGATAACAATCCAGTTGTTGATGTTTTCCCATGTGCGCCTGTAACAGCCACAGAGGTATATTGATCGATAATGTGACCAAGGAAATCATGATATTTAATAACGTCTAGTTTTAAATCATGCGCTCTAACAACCTCTTCATGAGTGTCTGGAAAAGCGTTTCCCTGTATGACTACCATACCCTCTTTTATATTTTCTGCACTAAAAGGTAATATTTTTATGCCTTTGTTTTTTAATGCTACTTCAGTAAATACATATTTTTCAATATCAGACCCTTGAACTTCATGTCCTAAGTCATGCATGATTTGCGCTAAAGAGCTCATGCCAGCGCCTTTTATACCAACAAAATGATAATGCGTCATATCACTTATACTCCTTTATTCATTTAATTATTTGTTATATCAGCTTCTGTTATCAATACATCTCTAGGTTTAGAACCATTTGCTCCTGTTATATAACCTAGTTGTTCTAATTGATCGATAATTCGTGCTGCACGATTATATCCAATTTGGAAATGTCGTTGAATTAATGACGTTGATATATGACCTTCTTTTATCATAAATTCACATACATCCTCAAATAATTCGTCTTGAGCTTGTGATTGATTTTTCTTTAATAGTTCCTTTTCCTCAAATAAATAATCTGGTTCGCGTTGATGCTTAATAAAATCTACAACACCATCAATTTCATCGTCAGATACAAATGTACCTTGGACTCGAATTGGCTTGTTCATTCCACTGCCGAGATATAGCATATCACCATATCCGAGTAAACGTTCTGCACCACCACTATCTATGATTGTTCGTGAATCAACGCTTGATGAAACCATAAAGGCAATACGCGTAGGTATGTTAGCTTTAATCAAACCAGTAATAACATTAACTGATGGTCTTTGTGTAGCAACTAGCATATGAATACCACATGCTCTCGCTTTTTGAGCAATTCTAGCAATAGACTGCTCTACTTCTTGTGGCGCTATCATCATTAAATCAGCAAGTTCATCTATAACTATGACAATTTTAGGAATACGTTGTTCATAAGATGCTTTTTTATTAAATGCAGTAATATTTCGAACGTGATATTGCGCAAATAATTTATAGCGTCGTTCCATTTCTTCAACAGCCCATTTCAGGCTTTGTGTAGCGGCCTTAACATCTGTAATTACTGGTGAAACTAAATGAGGTAAATCATTGTACGGTGCTAATTCTACCATTTTAGGGTCAATTAATAGTAACCGCAATTCTTCTGGATGGTTTTTATACAATAAAGACATTAATATGCTATTAATGCATACGGATTTACCTGAACCTGTTGCACCTGCAATTAAAGCATGTGGTGTTTTAGCGATATCCATAAGCAACGGTTCATTATTAATTCGATTACCCATTGCTACAGTTAATTTTGATTCAGAATGCTTAAAATGCTCAGTCTCTAATATTGATTTTAAGTTTACTTTCGTGGGGTTTTGATTTGGAACTTCAATACCAACTAGACTTGTACCAGGAATTGGCGCTTCGATACGTATATCTTTGGCTGCAAGTGCCATTTTGATATCATCTTGCAATGCAGTAATTCTTGATACCTTAACACCCTTTTCAACAGCCAATTCAAAGCGTGTTACACTTGGTCCAACTGTAACATTCTTCACTTCTGCTGGCACATTGAAATAATAGAATGCATCATTAAGCTCTTGCTTTTTGCTATCAATCCATGTTTCATCAATTTCTTGTGGTTGAGCATCATTTAAAATATCTAAATCCGGCAACTTAATGTTCGGGCCTCTTCGTATCATTGTCTGTTCAGGTTTTGCAGTTATATTATTGTTATCATTCTTAGATTGTTTTATTTCACCATCAGGTTGTGTCGCATTTACATTTGCCTGTATATTAGTGGAATCGTCTTCTAAATCTTCATTTTGTGGATATATATCTTGACTTAGTTCATCAGTGTTTCTTTCTATTACGTTATGATTACTTTCATGATTTTTAGCGACATTGTTTTTGTCTAATGTTTGTGATGTCTGTGGAGTTAACTCTGGCACATTAACTTGTTTTTCTCGTCTTTTGGCTTGTTGATCCATCATTCTTTTTCTATCAGATGGTGTCATAACGACGTTAAATGGTTTAGAACCTAGCTTAATATTGTTCTTATTTTGTGCTTTTACAGCATATGTTGTGTCATGATTATGCTCTTTATTCGTTGCTGATTTTTTCTGTTGCAACTTAGTTGCGCTGTGTTGTGCACTTTGTTTTGAGTCGATGTCGTTATGCGACTCATGATTTCGATATGCATGACCTTGTTTAATTGTAGAACTTTCTCTATTATCACTGTTTGAACGCGTATTATTGTCATCAGCAGTTTTAGTCGAAATGTAAGCCTGCTCTATTTCATGATATTCTGCATCTGTAATGTCATTGTCTATCAAATGATCATCTTGATGTTTATCACTGTGTTGTTCTCTGTCTAACATATTTTTATGCTGTTCAGCTTCTAATGTTTCTTGGTCATCCGATTGCTGAATGTTATTTGAGCTTTTATCAGCAGAAACATCAGTAATGTCTGGCACATTAACTTGATCATCTGTTAATTCTTGAATTTGTTGAATATCATCTAAAGCTATTTCCTCATAGTGATAATCTCTTTTTTCATTGTTGTTATCATAATGAGTATCTTCGGAAGTATGCTCAGCTTGCCGATTATTATCTTTTAACGATGTATCGTCATTAAGCGAACTTTCACCCGTATAACGTTCAGCTTGTTTGGCATACATAGCATCTATGGCTTTTTGTATGTCATCATCTTGATGTTGTTTCTGCTGACGTTTATCTTGCAATGCCTTTTTAAATCGACGTTTTTGTAACACTTTGCGTTCTCTTTCTTTACGTATTTCTTCAACAATCTGAGAAGCATAAATGTTTTCGATATTTATAGTATTATTTCGTGCGGGTTGGCGTTTTTTTATAATATCATCGCGATGCGTTGTCTCATCATTGTGTTGACTTTGTTGATTCGTATTTTCAGCCTGAGTTGACTGAACTGGTTGCTGTGTATCTCTTTTAACTTCAGTTTGTTGTTTATCGTTATTTCGGCTTTCATCATCACGCTTATCATGCTCAACATCAGGAATGATACCATTTTCAATTGGACGTCTTTTTTTTGTTCCAAAAATAGCTGATGGAACTTCACTAGCTTTAAAACTATGTGCTTGATATGTAGGTTTCGCTTCATTTGCAGACGATTTGATCCGCTCAGATTGCAATTTAAAGCGTGGTTTAGTGCTTGAATAATGCGAATGCGGTGATGTTTGTTGTGTTGCATATGCTGATGCTTGTTTCTTTAATCTGGATTGACTATCTGCATGTGATTGTTCTTTGTGTCTGTCATCATGTGAAGATGTTGCGCGTTGCCCACTTCCTGTATAATTTCTATGTCTACGGCGGTGTGTATGTGCTTGACCAGTTGTGAAGTCAGATTGATATGTTTGTCGACGGCGATTATTGTTACGCTCATTAACGTTATCGGTTGATGAAATATCATCTTGAACTTCATTATCTGAAATATTCATAGGAAATCGAAATTTTCCTTTTGGTCTTTCGTAGATATCATTATTTTCAGGAAGTAATGAGTCTTCGCTATTTAATTGATGCTTTGAATGTTGACGACGCGTTTTACGAAAAAAGACATCACTATCTGAATGATTATTTTCGCCAAATAATTTATCGAACCAGCTCATATACTCACTACCTTCCTACTTTTATTCAAAAAATGCTTGTCCAATTTGGTAATTATCAGATAATACCAAGATGCCTTTCTCTTGTGGCGCATTCGGCAAGTTAAGTTCTTTCATTGAACATACCATACCGCTTGAATCAACACCTCGTAGTTGCGCATCTTTAATAACCATACCACTAGGCATAACAGCGCCAACTTTAGCAACAACAACTTTTTGCCCAGCTTCTACATTAGGTGCACCACAAACAATTTGCAATACTTCTGTTGCAACGTCAACAGATAAAATACTTAGCTTGTCTGCATTAGGATGCTTTTCTTTTGTTTTCACATAACCCACAACAAATTTTGGAGATAAATCAGCATCTAATTGATATGAATAACCAGCTTCTGAAATGACTTGTTGCAATTTGTTAAGTATTTCCTCTGTTAATTTAATATTACCCACGTCTTGAATATGAAAATAATGAGAAAAATTAAAAATATTAAAACCAACAACAGCGTTATCTTGTGTTAATTGAACAACATTTTCTTTGATTTCATAAGCAACGTCACCTTCAACAGGATTTATTTGTAGAAATGCCACATCTCCAACGCCTTTGGGATTGTAAAATAAATTCATCATTTAAAACTCCTCTATATCGCTTCTAGTATTCTTTATGATTAAACTTTTTTCTATTTGCTTCTAATCTCTGTATAACATTAGGATCTCTTTTTTGTTTGTTATTTTTACCTAAAATAAAAATCGGTTCTAAGTGACCTTTACTATATCCAAATGATAAGGAGGTAATAGGTACTAATCCTTTAGTGAAAAATTCCATCGTTAAATGAGCCATCACATCATAGCCAGTTTTATTTCTTATATCAGCAATGATAAGCACATCTTGATGTGGTACAGCTACAAGCATTTCACCTTCACACTGTTGTTCAAATTCATTAAGTAATTTTGTATTTAATATACGGCTAGCATCATAACCATCGTTTGAATTAATAAAATAAAATATATTACCTTTCACTTCGTCAGTGGAATAAGAACATTCAAGCTTACGCAAATTAAATAAAGACATTTCTTTTACTTGTTGTGTCGTTATATTCATTTGTTTTAGCATACTTTCATCAATTAAACGATAAGATTTGCCTAAGTCAACAGCGTAATAAACGTTTGTTTCAGCTGTATGTTTATCAATTACAAATGCACTTCCATCCTTAGTCTTTTTCTCAAAACTTGTGGAACGAATAACTGGCATGATATTTATATCAGAAATTTGGTCTAATCCTTGGTCCTGCATTTGTGAAATCGCCTCTGTAACATAGTAGACAATTTCATCAATAATTTTATTTTGTTGCTCTTCATACTTAGCAACTATGGCATTTAATTTAATCGTAACGCCTTTATGATTATCATTTCTGTAGATACGTAGAGTTTCTTCTTCACGATCAAACTTAAAATCAACGTCTAAATATTTTAATCGTTGCTTTAATTCGTCTCTCATCTTAAAGACGTTCATCTTTACACCTCAATTTCACACCATTTATTATTTTACAATAAATATAGCCTTAATTACAGAAAAATTAAGCGATGTTGACTGCTAAAATAATATTTTAACAATATTGTGCTAAAAATTCATCAATCTGGGCAATTGATTTGCGTTCTTTACCAATATATGAGCCTAACATATCACCATCTTTAAACACTAAAAAACTTGGAATTCCCATAATATCGTATTTTACACATAAATCTATAAAACGATCTCTATCTACTGAGACAAATTGAAATTGTGGATACTTATGCTCTAAAATTGGCAAATCTGGTTCAATGATTTTACAATCTGGGCACCACCCCGCAGTAAACTCAAATACGACATTACTTTGCTTTAATTTATCAAATTGTTGTTCAGATTCAAGTTGGATCATAATTTAATTCTCCCTTAAATTTCATATTGTAATTCATTAATTTGATGACGATCTAAGTTAATCACAGCCTCCATTAAAAGCTGTCGTGCTGAAAAATAATCTCTAATATCAAACACAGCATCCGTACTATGAATATAGCGCGCACAAACACCTATGACCGCAGTAGGTATACCCTGATTCGCCTTATGTATTTCTCCCCCATCCGTACCACCAGGTGACATATAATATTGATAATTTATCTCTTTTTCATTCGCTAATTTCAATAGATAATCTCTAAAAATTGGTTTTAAGATCATTGTACCGTCTTTAATTCGAATTAATGTCCCTTCACCTAATTCACCGGACAAACGTCCTTTGCCTTTTACATCATTAGCTGGTGAACAATCAACAACAAATGCAATATCTGGTTGAATCAATTCGGCAGATGCTCTTGCACCACGTAAACCTACTTCTTCTTGCACATTCGCACCAACATATAAATCCACATCTAATTCAACATCTTTTAATAATTCTAATATTTCAATAGCAAGGACACACCCATAGCGATTATCCCATGCTTTTCCACTAAATCGATATTCTGACAGACGTGATAATGTTGTTGCTGGCACTATAGAATCACCAATTTCAATACCGCGTTCACGGACTTCTTCAGCACTAGTTGCACCTATATCTAGTAGTAAATCATGTATTTTAGGTGCAGCTTCATTTCCAGTGCGGAAATGTTTAGGAATATTAGCTACAACCCCTAATATTTGATCACCTTGACGTGTTTTGATAGTTAGTCTTTGCCCTTGCCAAATATCATTGGCAACACCTCCAAGATTTGTAAAGTGCAGCAAACCATTATCTGTTATTTCAGTAATCATAAATCCTATTTCATCCATGTGTGCAGCAATCATTACTTTTTTAGCATTGGCTGTACTAGACTTTTTCACTCCAAAAAATCCGCCTAATTTATTCTCTACAAAATGACTAATATAAGGTGTCATTTCAGCTTTCATATAGGCTTTAACATCATTTTCGAATCCTGGTGCACCATGCAACTCAGTTAGCGTTTTTATGCGTTGCAATGTGCGATTTTGTTCAATCTCCACAAGAATCACGCTCCTTGATAGTTATTATATCATGTTAAATATGGTAAACTAAATTTATGAACTATTGATTTTGAGGTGCATTTTAACATGAAAGACATAAATAAAAAAATTTTAATTTCGCTAATTGTCCTTTTCACACTAATGTTAGTTACCCTACCTGTTCTTTTCTTAATATTAACACGTCAAAAACTCAAGCATCCTAATCAAGTGTTAAATGAGGTTAAGTCTTATTTTAGAAATGTTAAAGGTTCCTACATATTAGAAACACCATTAGTTGACGACGCAAGTTACCCTGGGCGCTTTATATATCAAGGTGGTATCACCCAAGTTAAACATAATGAATTTACACAATATGAATTCTATGTCGATGCCAAAAATGGTGAAGTGTTAAACATCGTTGAACTTTAATCTACATCAAAAGTGGAAATACGCTAACTTTATAGTTATGTCGTATTTCCACTTTTGTCATCGTTCTATTCTATCAATTATTGTTTGTGGATTTGATTGAAATTTGCAAGCAAAATATTGATGGTCATGATAATATAAAAACCAATAGTTATGATAAATAAAATAAGGAATGAGTCTTTCTTTCGCTCTAATTGATTCCATAGGATAATCATCATATGCGGACACCCACAGTGGATTTAAATGAGCATGAGTTGGAAAAATATCTGACATATGCACTGCGCTTTCACCATTGCTCTTTATTGTTACAATAGATAGGCCATTGCTATGACCTCCAACATGATGCATTTCAATACCTGGGAGCACTTCAATAGTATCTTCAAATAAAATAACATTCTGATCGTAGTCCCCCTGATTCTTCTTCCAATATGTCGCTTTACTTCGCAAGTTAGGACTAAGAAATTCATGCCACTCATCTTGCTGTATAATATGCATAGCATTTTTAAATATGGCATTGCCATCACAATCTGATAATCCAGCTGCATGATCAAAATGCATGTGGGTCATTAATACATAATCAATTTCATCCGTAGTTAAATGAAACTGCGATAAAGCCTTTTCAATATTGCTTTCATAATCAACGCCATAATTTTTAATTTGTTTTTTTGTTAACTTGGCATTGCCTAATCCTGCATCGATAATGATATTTTTTTCTCCAGTCTGAATAAGTATAGGATATGTAACAAGTGGAACTTGGTTATTATTATTAACACTATACTTTTTAGACCATAACGGTTTAGGTACTACACCAAATATAGCTCCACCATCCATTTTAGTTATACCGCCATTTAGCTGATTAATCATAAATTCGCCTAATTTCATATATTTCTCTCCTTTAATATGAAAAGCTGATTTATTTTTGTATACCCTATTTAGGTAACTTTATGTTCATGAAAGAAACTTGTTATACAAGGTCGACTTACTGTGCTTGGTGAAATGCTTTTCGCATTTCTCTTTGTTGGGGCCCCATCCCCCAACTTGCTTTGTCTGTTGGCTTTCTTTTTGAAAGCCTATTTGTTGGGGCCCCTGTCTTCACTTGTCTTGTACTCCAAAGTGTCTTGCTAAAATACGTCTCATTGATATGTAATTTTACATCAACATATTTAAAAAAGGCAGTTTCTATATTATTTCAATAGAAATTGCCTTTTTTTATTTGTCCAACAACTTTATGTCACAGACTCATCATCATTTAATTTATAAATCTTGATGAAATTTAGCTTCCATGCGATATATACGAGATCCTTTATCTGCAAATTTCTGTTCATATTCTGTAAGAACATTATCTTCATTATCTTCTTCATGCAAGTTCAAATTTATTTTAGTAAAGTACATGCCAAACGTTGACATGCTTTCTAAACTATATGCAAATAATCCACGATTATCTGTCTTAAAATGAATTTCTCCATCTTTAACTAAAATTTGTCTATATAGTGCTAGAAATGTCTTATATGTTAGTCGCCTCTTTGCATGACGATTTTTAGGCCATGGATCTGAAAAGTTTAAATATATACGAGACACTTCATGAGATTTAAAATAATCGGTTAATTCTATGGCATCGTTACATATCATTTTGACATTTGTTAGTCCTAAATCTTTCACTTTATCTAGTACTTTGTACATCACACTTTTTTCTCGTTCCATAGAAACGAAATTAATTTCAGGATGTTGTGAAGCTATGGTAGTTATAAATTTCCCCATGCCAGAACCAATTTCGATATAGATGGGTTGTTTTTTGTCAAACCATTCTGATATATGTCCCGCATGTCTACCATCCATATCAACTAAATCTGGATGCTCTTTTAAATAATCTTCTGCCCATGGTTTATATCGAACTCTCATGCTTATCCTCCTTATATAAAAAATTGAGACTGTAAGTAGCTACATTTCTGCAACTACTTATCAGCCTATTAAATAAATAAATTACTATTCATAACTTCATTAAGAAACTTCAACCAAGTATTCATATCTTTAAAACGCTTCTGTTCTTCATACCATTGCACCATGCCGATGGATTGTATGACCGTATACCATTTCATGCGTTTATTTAAATCAAGACTTTCTTGTTCACCATAAATTTTGAACCATTGAGACCATTTTCTTTCGGGAACGTAGTTGTAAAGCAACATACCAATATCAATCGCAGGATCTGCAATCATTGCACCTTCCCAATCCACTAGAAAAAGTTCATCCCTATCTGATAATAACCAATTATTATGGTTAACATCTCCATGTACGACTGTAAAAAAGCGAGCATCTAAATTTGGAATATGTTCTTCTAAATAAATAAGCGCTTTTCTCACAATATGATGGCTTAATACTTCCCTGGATAAAGAGGCGTTAATTTTGTTCAACATGATTGCTGGTGTAATTGGTTCCATTTCCATGCGTTTCAACATCGTTAGCAAGGGTTTTGAGCTATGTATTTTTTTCATTAGCTGAGCTACTCTCGTCTGTGCCATTTCAATAGGCTCTAACTCTCTGCCGTTTTTCCAATGCTGAGCTGTAACGACTTCTCCTGTCTCAATACGTTTTGTCCAAACAAGTTTTGGGACAATTCCTTCAGCTGATAAAGCTGCGATAAATGGATTTGAATTTCGTTTTAAGAAAAGCTTTTGTCCGTCTTGTTCTGCCATATAAGCTTCGCCTGAAGCACCACCTGCAGAATCAAGTGTCCACCCTAATTGATAAAACTGCTCCAACACGTTCACCTCACTTCCAATTAGAAAATGGCTCTAGAAAGAAGTTTCAAGAGCCATATATTCTAATTTATACCAGTCGTATACTTCTAAAATACGCTGGTCATAATATAATCACTAGTAGTGTGTTTTATTATATTTTTTAAAATATTGTCCCGATATTTTAATTAAATTTACCATTTAGTTTTGTTATCACTCAAAGTAAATTTTATAATTTTTAGCCTCATTTTTCAACTGAAAATGAGAAAATAAAAGTCACATTTTACTAGTCATTTATACGTCCAAAAGTTAACTTTTGCTTAGGTCTTATTATAACACATTCATCTTAAATAAGTAGTTGTAATTTCATCTTTTCACAATTTATTAAATACTTTTTTCTTGAATGTATTTGTCGAAACCTTCTTGCAACTGACGTGTTATAGGTCCTACTTTACCATCATTAACCGCTTCACCATCTAATTTAATAATTGGCATAACTTCTGCTGATGTACTAGAAATAATCACTTCATCTGCATGTTTTAAGAAATCAACATCAAATGTTTCTTCAATAAATTGAATATTATAATCATCTGCAATCCATTTAATCACTCTGCGGGTAATACCATTTAAAATGTAATTATTAACCGGATGTGTATATATTTTGCCATCTTTAATCGCATACACATTACTTGATGCACCTTCTGTAACAGTGTCTCCGCGATGCTGAATCGCCTCTGTAGCATTATATTTAACCGCATATTCTTTTGCCAATACGTTACCTAGTAAGTTTAGACTTTTAATGTCACATCTTAACCAACGTATATCTTCAACTGTGACTGCACTAACGCCATTCTGTAATTCTTCATATGGGCGATCGTAACTTTTAGCAAATGCTGTAATAACCGGCTTAACTTCTGGTGTTGGAAATGAATGATTACGTGGTGACACACCACGTGTTGCTTGAATATAAATGCCACCAGTTTCTATTTGATTTTCTTTTAGTAACTGGCGTGTTATGTCAATAAGTTCTTCTTTAGTTTTGCCTAAATCTAAACCTATTTCATCTGCACTGCGTAAAAATCTATCAAAATGTTCTTCGACTGTAAATAATTTACCTTTATATGCTCTTATATATTCATAAATACCGTCACCAAAAACATAACCACGATCTTCATAAGATACTTTAGCCTCAGATTGATCTACAAATTTTCCATTTAAATATACCTTCATATTTATCCCTCCACACACAATGAATATATCGCTTCTAAGTAAATGCTTGTTGCGTCAAATAGTTGTTTTTTCGTAATATATTCATTCTTTTGATGCATTAAATCTTCAGAATCACTGAACATTGCCCCAAATGCAACACCTTTATCTAAATTGCGCGCGTATGTACCGCCACCAATTGTATAAGGTTCTGATAAATCGCCAGTTTGATTGCGGTAGGCAGTTACAAGCTTTTGAACAAACGGATCATTTTTATCTACAAAATGTGGTTGCTGTACCTTTCCTAAATCTACGTCAAATCCAAGTGATTTAATTTCATCTTCAAAGCGGTGAATTGCTTCTTCAAATTCAAATCCTAATGGATAACGTAGATTAACACCAAAACGCCCTGCATGTTCATTATCATATTCAATAATTCCTACATTGGTTGTTACATCACCCATAATATCAGTGTGGAATTTCATTCCCATTTTTTCACCAAAATGAGATTCAAATAAATAACGATTACTAAAGTCTACAAAATCTTTTGCTGTTTTGTTTAAGTTCAATGAGCCTAAAAAATGTAATAAATGTAAACCAGCATTCACGCCTAATGATGGATCCATACCATGAACTGCTTTACCATTAACAGTTAATTGTAAAACGCCACTATCAACTGTGCTATCACCCGTTAGTTTATGTTCTTGTAGATAATGTTCAAAGTGTTGAATTACATCTGTCATATTTTCTTTAACAAATACCTTTGCTTCTGCAAAATCAGGTACCATATTATAACGTTGGCCTGATTTAAATGATAACAATTCATAATCAGGTTCATCTTGATCATCTGATTTCAATTGCTGTACTAAATCAAACGTTGTGATACCCTTTTCACCATGGATAGCAGGAAATTCAGCATCAGGTGCAAAACCAAGTGTTGGCATTTCTTCTGTTTGGAAATATCTTTCAGTACACTTCCAATCAGACTCTTCATCTGTACCAATAATCATATGAATACGTTTTTTCCAATCAACATTCATATCATTTAAAATCTTAATAGCATAATAAGCTGCAATCGTAGGTCCTTTATCATCGAGTGTTCCTCTTGCTATAATGGCATCATCAGTCACAACAGGTTTAAATGGATCTGAATTCCAGCCATCTCCAGCAGGTACAACATCAACGTGACATAATATCCCCAATACATCATCGCCTTTTCCTGCTTCAATTCTTCCAGCGATATGGTCAACATCATGCGTAGCAAAACCATCTCTTTGAGCAATTTCATACATGTAATCTAATGCTTTTCTAGGTCCTGGGCCAACTGGTGCGTCCTCAGATGCTAGACTATCATCACGAACACTTTCAATTGAAAGCAGGCCGTTTAAGTCATCTATTATTTTACTTTCATATTCTTGAACCTTTTCTTTCCACATTTAGATCAACTTCCTTTTTTAATTTATATTTTCTATTCTACATAATTTATGCTATAAATTACAGTCAGATCTAAGAAGAATTACAAAATGTTCAGACAATTAGAGATTTTGGCAGTTCATTATTTAATTTTTGGCTTATTAAATGAATCATTATTTCACTAATAAAACAGAAAAATACACATCCAGCAATGCCGAATGTGTATTTTTCTATTTTAATGATACACTTTTATTTGTTTCGATTATTTTTTAAATCTTCTTCTGTCACTACACGTAAATTATTTGATGCTGATCCACCTTCATCATCAAATTTCACTTCTTCAAGTTCCTTTTGATTATCTTTTTTAGAAGTTAATTTAGATTTTTGTTCTTGAATAAAGCCTTTTGGATCATTTTTTATTTTATTCATGTATGCTTGTGGATTGTTCTTTACATCTTGAATTTTGTTTGTTGCTCTAGATCCAAGGTCATTTGCGATTCCTTTTGCATTTTCCTTGTAGCTTTCTGGATCTTCTTTGTATTTATTGTATTCTACCTTTAATTTGTCACGGTTTTCTTTTCTAGACAATATCACAGCTGCTGCCGCTGTTCCTAAACCTAGTATTACTCTGAAAAAACCTGCTTTTTTAGCCATGTAAAACACCTTCTCTTTCGAATATTATTTTAATTGCTCGATATCGGTTTGCGTTAATACACGATATTGACCCTCGTCCAACTCTTCATCTAAACGTAGGTTAGCAATTTGTATGCGTTTCAATTCTAATACCTCATTTTCAATGCTATGAAACATTCTTTTTATTTGATGATATCTTCCTTCATATATAGTAACCTTTGAGTGGTAGTCATCAATTATGGTTAGTTCAGCTGGTTTTGTCAAACCATCAGACAACATCACACCTTGTTTAAACATATACTGATTATCTTTAGTCACTGGATACTTAGAAGTTACTAAATATGTCTTAGCTACATGCTTGTTGGGGTTCATCAAATTGTGGCTAAATTGACCATCGTTAGTGATGAGTAATAAGCCCTCAGTATCTTTATCTAACCGGCCTACTGGAAATAGATCTAAATATTTATAGTCTTTTATTAAATCAATGACTGTTGCCTGTTTAGGGTCTTCGGTGGCTGAAATATAGCCTTTAGGTTTATTCAACATCAAATATACCGTTTCAACATAATCTATTTGATGACCATGAATTTGAACAACATCATGATGTGGATCGATTTGAGTTTTAGCAGATTTTTCTACTTTTCCATTAACCGTCACATTCCCCTTTTTTAAGGATTGCTTTACTTCTGTTCGCGTACCTTGACCCATATGTGCTAAAAATTTATCTAGTCTCATCATCTTAAAAACCCGATTCTATTACGTACTTTTTGAGCTACATCACCTAAAAATTCATCAGCTAATTTTGTTTTAATTGTTGCAAAGCCGTAAATCATTGCGCCTATTAAAACACAGACTAAGAGAATGATCAGTGCATAGAGTTTACGCTCAACAGGTAAGAATTGTGTCAATAATAAATATGTTAACTCAACGCCAATCATCATGATAAAGCCATAAATAAATATTTTAGCAAAGTGAATAAACGTTTCGGTAAATTCAAATTTTGCATAAACCTTTAAAATAACAAAGTTTGCAATATTAGCAGCTAGTAATGCTATTGCGGTACTCAATACTGCGCCAACTGTATGGAATGCCATAATTAAAGGAATATTGAGTAATAATTTTAAAATAACTGAGCCTAAAATAACAAACACAGTTAATTTCTGTTTATCGATGCCTTGCAACATTGATGCTGTTACACTTAATAATGAAATTAATATTGCTACAGGTGCATACCAGAATAAAATAAATTGACCATCGGGATTATATTGGTAGAACACTGTATAAAGCGGTGATGCTAATGCCATAATTCCTAAACTTGCTGGAACAGTAATAAACATTAATACACCTAATGACGTTCTTATTTGACGATGCATTTCAATTAAACGTCCTTCTGCATAAGTTTTCGTAATATATGGAATTAAACTCACTGCAAACCCAGCAGCTAATGATGTTGGAATCATTACAATTTTATTGGTTGTGAAATTCAAAATAGAGAAAAAGTATCCTTGTTTTTCAAAAAAACCTACTAAATCAAGCGCATTATTATGCGTAAACATATCAACTAAATTATATAAAGAAAAGTTAAGACTTACTATAACAAATGGAATACTGTATGAAATAATCTCTTTATACATTTGAGTATAAGTCACATTCATTCCTGTTTGGTCAGAAGCCACCATTTTATCAATATGTGGTTTCCTTTTACGCCAGTAATACCACAATGTTAATATACCTGCGATTGCACCAACTGCTGCAGCAATCGTCGCTATACCATTGGCTATTAAAATTGCACCATGAAATACATGAAGTACTAAATAACTTCCAACTAATATAAAGATAATACGAGCAACTTGTTCATTTACTTCAGACACTGCTGTAGGCCCCATAGATTGATATCCCTGGAATACACCTCTCCACGTAGCTAATAAAGGAATAAAGATAACAACAACACTAATCACTCTAATGATCCAAGTAATATCAGCTACAGACCACTCACTAGCGCTTACTTCTTTACCAAGCGTTAATGTAGCTATTTCAGGAGCAAGTGCAAATAGTAATAAAAATCCAATGATTCCGGTTATAAACATAACGACAAAACTAGATTTGTAAAGCTTTTGTCCAATTTTATATGCACCTAAAGCATTGTATTTGGCTACATATTTTGATGCAGCTAATGGTACACCAGCTGTAGCAACAGCAATGGCAATATTATATGGTGTATATGCATAGTTAAATGGAATCAAATTTGTTTCAGCATCGCCACCACCAGCGCCCATGATTGCATAAAAAGGAATTACAAATAACACACCAAGTATCTTTGTAATTAAAATACTGATTGTTATTAGAAAGGTACCACGTACCATTTCTTTATTCTCACTCATAATTATCTTCCTACCTTTAGTTTAAACTCTTCTTAAAAAGCTTAAATAATAATCAAGACTTACATTATTATAAAATATATCATAAATCGCACAACGTTTCCCAACAACTTTGTAAAATTTTGCGCAGATTTTATTTAATTATAGTAACTATAGATGCTCTTGTATTAGTTACACATTTATGCAAATCTTAAAATAATTAATTTTAAAATATGTTATTAACCAATCCTTGATTATATGAATAACGCATCAAAAAATAAATTTTATGGAGTCAGGGACATCATTATGTTTTGGACTATAAACTAAATATTGGCAGTAGTTGACTGGATTGAAAATACGCGTATACTAAACTTTTTTCAATCCTAGTCAACCTTGCCGGGGCGGTACTACGAATTCATGATAAATTCTGTCCCGCTCTCAATTTTTTCAGCTTGTTTGAATGTGAATTGACAACGTACACTTAATAATGTCATAAGCAATTGGGACATTGCAAATAATAATGTAGCCATATAGTGTAAGTGTCGTATACAATAGCAGTAGTAACTATTGGAGGATTCAACTATGTATCAAACAGTTATAATAGGAGGCGGTCCAAGTGGCTTAATGGCTGCAGTTGCAGCAAGCCAATCAGGACAACGTGTATTATTAATAGAAAAGAAAAAAGGTTTAGGACGCAAGTTGAAGATTTCAGGTGGTGGACGCTGTAATGTCACAAATCGCTTACCTTATGAAGAAATAATTAAAAATATTCCAGGTAACGGAAAATTTTTATACAGTCCATTTTCAACATTTGATAATGAATCTATTATTCAATTCTTTGAATCCCGAGCTGTTAAACTAAAAGAAGAAGATCATGGCCGCATGTTTCCCGTCTCAAACAAAGCCCAAGATGTTGTAAATGCTTTAGTTCAAACGATTCATTCTCAGCATGTCGATATAATTGAAGAAACACCTGTAACTCGTATTGAAAAATCAACAAATGATAGTTTTATCGTACATACCCAATCTAAAAGTTATAATGGCAAAACATTAGTGATTGCAACTGGTGGGACTAGTGTGCCACAAACCGGTTCAACTGGAGATGGCTATCGTTTTGCACAAGCAATGGGACATACGATTACCGAATTATTCCCCACGGAAGTACCTATCACATCAAACGAGTCTTTTATTAAAGAACAACGCTTAAAAGGTCTAAGCCTTAAAGATGTTTGTTTATCAGTACATAAGAAAAACGGTAAAATACGTATTAGTCACAAAATGGACATGATTTTCACCCACTTTGGGATAAGCGGTCCCGCTGCATTAAGATGTAGCCAATTTATTTACAAAGAACAGAAACAGCAAAAAACGCAACAAATAACAATGTCTTTAGATGTATTTCCAGATTTAAATAAAGACAAATTAAGTCAAAAAATTAATAAGCGTATTCAATCACAGCCAAATAAAATTATAAAAAATAGTTTACATGGTTTAATTGAAGAACGTTACTTAATATTTGCGTTAGAACATGCAAACATTAATGATGACATGACAGGACATCACTTTTCAAATCAGCAATTGCAACAACTTGTTGAAATATTTAAAGGATTTAAATTTAAAGTTAACGGCACATTACCTATAGATAAAGCATTTGTAACTGGCGGCGGTGTTTCCTTAAAAGAAATTTGGCCTAAAACAATGATGTCTAAACTTGAACCAGGTTTATTTTTGTGTGGAGAAGTCTTAGATATTCACGGTTATACTGGTGGTTATAATATTACTAGCGCCCTTGTGACTGGACATGTCGCAGGCCTCAATGCCGGAAGTTATTTATACCATTAATTTTAAGCTAGCATTTTTTAAATCGTGTTTAGACTTGGCTTTAAAAAATAAACACCCATTTAGTAACGGTAGCTAAATGGGTGTTTATTAAATCTATTAAAATTCATTTACTTAAAAATTAAATACGTTTTATTTCTAATCCTTCATTGCCCCAAGCTTTCATACCGCCTTCTACATTGACTGCATGAATATCTTGTTTTTCTAAATATCGAGCTACTTTTTCACTTCGAACACCTGCAGCACAAATAATATAGTAAGTATCATTTGTATTAAAATAATCAATATTTGATTCAATTTTATCCATAGGAATCGTTTCTGCACCAGGTATGATACCCATAGATGTTTCCTCATCTGTACGAACATCAACAATATTAACTGGATTAGATTCTAATACTTTATTTTTCAAATCTTCAACAGTTATTGAATCCATTATTCAACACTCCTTTAGTTATTTTGCTACAATATTTACTAGTTTTTGAGGGACTGCTATTACTTTCTTAATTTCTTTACCATCTATAGCCATTTTAACATTTTCATTTTCTAATGCTAATTCTTGCATTTCTTCTTTGGACAGCTCTTTAGGTATGGTTAGTTTTGCACGCACTTTACCATTTACTTGAACGACAATTTCAACTTCACTATCAACCAACAGTGTTTCATTATAAGTTGGCCATGGCTGATAAGTAATCGTTTCATCATGTCCTAATTTTTGCCATAATTCTTCACCTATGTGTGGCGCAATAGGCGCAAGCATCTTCACAAAGCCTTCCGCATATGGTTGATAAATTTCATCTACTTTATAACATTCATTAATAAAGACCATCAACTGACTGATAGCAGTATTAAAATTCAATGTATCAAAGTCTTCTGTCACTTTTTTAACCGTTTGATTATATACTTTATCTAATGATTTATTATTTGATTCAACAAATTTTTGAGATAGGCTATCATCCTCATTGATAAATAAACGCCAAACTCGGTCTAAGAAACGTCTTGAGCCATCTAAACCATTCTCACTCCAGGCAATAGCAGCATCCAAAGGCCCCATAAACATTTCATAAAGTCGTAAAGTGTCAGCACCATGAGAATTTACAATATCATCTGGGTTAACAACATTACCTTTGGATTTACTCATTTTCTCATTGCCTTCACCTAAAATCATACCTTGGTTAAATAATTTTTGGAATGGCTCTTTTGTTGGAACTACGCCTAAATCATATAAGACTTTATGCCAGAATCGAGCATACAACAAATGAAGTACTGCGTGCTCAACGCCACCGATGTATAAATCAACTGGTAACCAATGCTTTAATTTTTCTGGATCTGCTAACATTTGCTCATTATGAGGATCAATATAACGTAAGTAATACCAACAGCTGCCAGCCCATTGTGGCATTGTGTTCGTTTCACGACGACCTCTCATTCCCGTTTCTTCATCTACAACGTTAACAAAATCATCTATATTAGCTAATGGTGATTCACCAGTTCCAGACGGTTTAATTTCATCAGTTTCTTGTAATAATAGTGGTAATTCTTCTTCTGGTACCGTCGTCATTGTTCCATCTTCCCAATGAATGATTGGTATTGGTTCACCCCAATAACGCTGTCTACTAAATAACCAGTCACGCAACTTATAGTTAACTTTTTTCTCACCGGCACCTTTTGCTTCTAATAACTCAATTGCTTTAGCAATAGCCTGTTCATTATTTAAACCATCTAAGTCACCAGAGTTAACGTGCTCTCCTGCACCAGTATAAGCCTCTTTTTGAACATCTCCACCAGCAATAACTTCTATAATCGGCAAATTAAATTTAACCGCAAATTCGTGGTCGCGTTCATCATGAGCAGGCACTGCCATAACAGCTCCAGTACCATAACTAGATAATACATAATCAGCAATCCAAATCGGTAATTTTTCACCAGATAAAGGATTAATCGCATATGCGCCAGTAAAAACACCAGATTTATCTTTTGCCAAATCTGTACGCTCAAGGTCAGATTTTTTAGATGCAGCTTCTTGATATTTCTTAACTTCTTCAAATTTTTCAGTCGTTGTAATTTTTTCCACAAGCGCATGCTCTGGACTTAATACTAAGAAAGTCGTACCAAAAATCGTATCTGGACGCGTAGTGAAGACGTCTATTGTGTCATTCTCTCCTTCAACTTTGAAAGAAACACGTGCCCCTTCTGAGCGACCAATCCAATTACGCTGCATATCTTTTATCGATTCAGGCCAATCTAAGTCATCCAAATCTTCTAGTAGTCGATCGGCATATTCTGTGATCTTGAGTACCCATTGTTTCATAGGTCTACGGTATACAGGATGGCCTCCTCGTTCAGAAACACCATCAACAACCTCTTCATTAGATAAAACCGTGCCAAGTGCTGGACACCAGTTTACCGCTACTTCATCAACATAAGCTAACCCCTTATTATAAAGTTGGATAAAAATCCATTGTGTCCATTTATAATATTCAGGATCTGTTGTATTAACTTCTCTATCCCAATCATAACTAATTCCTAATTCTTGAATTTGACGTTTAAAAGTTTGAATATTTTGTTTCGTAAATGCTCGTGGATCGTTTCCAGTATCAAGTGCATATTGTTCTGCAGGTAAGCCAAACGCATCCCAGCCCATTGGATGTAAGACGTTATAACCTTGCATACGTTTATAGCGTGAAATAATATCCGTAGCAGTATATCCTTCTGGATGTCCTACGTGTAAACCAGCACCTGATGGATAAGGAAACATATCTAAGGCATAAAATTTCTTTTGTCCCAAGTTATCACTTGTCTTAAATGTTTGATTATCTAGCCAGAAACATTGCCATTTTTTTTCGATTTTTTTGTGATTGTAATTCACTTTTTTTCCTCCTACTCAATAAAAAAACACCTCATACTATTATAAATAAAGTATAGGGACGACAATTATGCCGCGGTACCACCCTAGTTCACATATATGTGCACTTAATTAAATAGTAAGAGATGTATATTACATTAAATAACGGTAAGTTCACTTAATACTTAACGCTAGTTTACACCACCACTAGCTCTCTGTTGAAAAATATTTAAGTTACTACTCCAATACACTTTAATATTATTGGATAATGCAACTGATTGCAAGTGCAAGTTATTACATAACTGAACAATTAATATAGAAGCCTAGCTCAGTCAATTAACATGGTTATATTGTTTTATCCTTAGGCATATTTTTATCAAAAACAGCTAAAAAACACAATGCTATGCTTAATAACACAATCATGCCAATAAACATGGTACTCATATTAAAGGCATCGACTAAAATACCACCTATAAGTGGCCCAAATGCTTTACCGACCGTAGAAGCTGAATTAACAAACCCCTGATACTGTCCTTGTTTACCATCAGGCGCTAAAAAATTCGCGATAGTTGGGACAGCAGGCCAAACGAACATTTCGCCAAATGTTAATATAATCATACCAATGAGAAAGACACTAAATTGTTCAGCAAAACTAGTCACTAAAAACGACACCATAAAAATAATAATACCTACAATCATTTGTTTTTTTATATTTCCTTTGAGTATACGAATTACCGGACTTATCAAAGGCTGTGCAACTAAAATCATAATACCATTCACTGTCCACAATATACTATATTGCGACATTGAGATATCGATGTCTTGTGTAAATGAAGCAATCGTACTTTCCCATTGTATATATGCAATCCAACAAATACTAAACATAATACATAAAAGGATTAATGCTTTAAATCTGCGTTTTTGGTCTTTATTTTCCAACTCAAGATTATCTGGCTTGTGCATCTTTACAGAATACTCGAGATTGAATTGTGTGACAGCTACAATCGCGAATAGCACATACATTAATAAATTTGCAATAAAAATATAGTTAAAACTAAGCTCAGCAACAAAGCCTCCTAAAGCAGCACCAAGTGCGACACCAATATTTTGAGCTAAGTAGATAGCATTAAACGTTTGCCGTCCACCATTGGGCCACACTGCTCCGGCCATAGCATAAATTGCTGGTACAATCATGCCACCACCAAAACCAAGCATAACTAACCATACTGCATACCAAGGCCAACCATGGAAAAAATTTAGCATCGTTGTACTAACTAAACACACAGCAGTTCCAGTTAAAATCGTACGATAACCACCTAATTTATCAAACAAACTACCACCTAATAAGTTACCAACAACCATACCAAATGAATTTATCATTAACACAATACCTGCAATAGTAAGGCTTTTATCGAGCTCTTCTTTCATATATATCGTATTTAAAGGCCATAAAAAACTAGAACCGGTAATATTGAGCGCCATGCCTATTACCAGCATCCATACTGATTTAGGTATATTCATACACTGAGTCCTTTCTCTCTCTTTTCTCAATCTACAATAGACACTATAACATTAAAATATGTTAAAATCTTTACTTAGAAACAATTAGAAAGGAAAATGTCTTATGGGTAAATATTTCCCGTATGCTTTTGAGAATAAACGCTATCATACTTGGAATTACCATTTAAAAAATAAATTTGGCCAAAAAATATTTAAAGTGGCATTAGATGGCGGCTTTGACTGCCCTAATCGTGACGGAACTGTTGCACATGGTGGTTGTACATTTTGTTCCGCGGCTGGTAGCGGCGATTTTGCTGGAAATCGAGCTGATCCTATTGAAGTTCAATTTCAACAAATCAAAGCAAAAATGCATGAGAAATGGCATGAAGGAAAATACATTGCCTACTTTCAAGCGTTCACTAATACACACGCCCCTGTTGAAATACTAAAGGAAAAATATGAACCTGTATTACAAGAAGAAGGTGTTGTAGGATTATCCATTGCCACGCGTCCAGACTGTTTACCAGATGATGTAGTAGAATACCTTGCTGAGCTAAACAAACGCACATACTTATGGGTTGAATTAGGACTCCAAACGATACATCAGTCTACATCTGATTTAATAAATCGTGCACACGATATGCAAACATATTATGATGGGGTCGCTAAATTAAGAAAACATAATATTAATATCTGTACGCATATTATTAATGGTTTACCTGGCGAAGATTACGATATGATGATGGCCACAGCCCGTGAAGTTGCCAAAATGGATGTTCAAGGCATAAAAATACATCTACTTCATTTATTAAAAGGAACACCTATGGTAAAACAGTACGATAAGGGTTTACTAAAATTTATGAGTCAGCAAGAATATACTAACCTAGTATGTGATCAACTTGAAATCTTACCCCCAGAGATGATAATTCATCGTATTACAGGCGATGGACCCATTGATTTGATGGTAGGACCAATGTGGAGTGTTAACAAGTGGGAAGTTTTAAATAATATCGATGATGAGCTCGCTAGACGTAATTCTTATCAAGGGAAATTTCACAAAGAGCGGGTTCAAATATGAAATTAGAACGCATTCTTCCCTTTGCTAAATCTTTAATTACGTCTCATATCCAAAGTGATAGTATTGTGATTGATGCTACATGTGGTAATGGATTCGATACATTATTCTTAGCTCAACACGTTCCAAAAGGTCATGTATATGGTTTTGACATACAACAACAAGCAATTGATAACACTGCTAAGAAGATCAAATCATTTAAAAACGTATCATTAATACATGATAGTCATGAATATATCTCAGACCACTTAATATCTGCTCATAAAAATAAAATCACTGCAGCAATTTTTAATTTAGGCTACCTACCAAAAGGTGATAAATCAATTGTCACCCAGCCTGAATCAACTATCCGCGCTATTGACGCCATATTTGAACAGTTAACGATTGAAGGCATTATTGTAGTTGTTATTTATCACGGCCATTTTCAAGGCAAACTAGAACGTGATGCATTACTTGATTATTTCAGCAATATAGATCAAACAAAGGCTCAAGTTCTACAATATCAATTTATAAATCAACGTAATGACGCTCCATTCATCTGCGCAATAGAAAAAATCAATTAAAATGCTTAGTCTATAAGTCGCTATTTCCTGACTATAGACTAAGCATTTTTCTAGATATTTAAAATTGAAGTGAAACTTGTTTGCATGGAATTTGATTTTTTGTGTACTGCATCACAAATGAATTTTAATAAGTCATCACGTTTACCATTTTGATTTTCATTGTAATGAATGATAACTGTACGCTCATCATCTTGAGGGCGTTCTTTGTAAATCCATTCTAAATTTACAAGGTTATTGTATGTGCGTGTACGTTTATAAGACTTAATCTTTACAAAACTATCCATTTCTTTTAACGTCATCGACCCTTTTTGCCATAGCGTTAGTAAAATTAAGATTTCTTCTTTTGTCATGCCGTATTCTTTCTCAATAACGTCGAAAATTGAATTGATGTCCATTAGTAGCGCTTCTAATTTTAATAATCCAGATACTTGGTCTATCGTTTGCTCGCTCACTAAAATCTCTCCCTGTCATAAAACTAAATAATACAATTTACCGATGATAAAGAATGTTGCTGCATTGTTAAAACCCTTAATAAACTTTTAATAATTTAATTGTCTTTTTATTTAATCACAACTATAACCATAAACTTGGTGCTAACATCAGCAAATTGCTAATTATTCATGTAGATTTTTATCCAATTAATTATTAATAAATTTATATGTATAAAATATACCAATTTCTATGTAGATATGCAACTAAACCATTTGTATTATGAATTTATTGTTTTAAATAAACACCGACACAATTAATGCCATCACACATAAGTAGTCTTCAATATTATAAAAACAAACTTTATTATGCGCACTTTAGCAGATGCGTAACAACAATTTATACTGTCACATTCCAAATAAAAAACACAAAAAATCTTTAGAAAGTATAAGTTCCATAACTCTCTCAAGCAGATAATTCAGGTTGCATCATAAATAGGTCTTTCAATATCTTTTATTTATTCAATATCCTCTATTTCTTCTTCTTTAACGATAAATCCCATCGTATTTACACTATTATTTAGAAATGTTAATACATATCGCATGACTTGATCACGTTCAGGCTCATTTTGGATTTCATGATATAAACCTTGCCATTTTTTATAATAGAATTCATCAGATTTTAGATTTTCTTTTAATTTAATTATCGCTTTAGGTTCGACAATCGCATCTTCAGAACCATGCATTAGTAATGTAGGTATTGATTTTACGTCCCCAACGTAATCTAATGTTTCTTTCATTTCTTCCACAACAGTATTGTACCAATGATATGTTACTTTTTTTAACATCAAACCATCATTAACCGTTTCTTCTCTTATTTCTTCATTTCTAGTCAACTGTTCAACTTCAATATTAACTTTAAAACGCGTATCTTTTGATACTTTTCCAATATTAGAAATTAAAATGTCTTTCCGTGTTGTCTTGTTCTTTTGTAATTCTAATAATGGTGAAAATAAAATCATACCCTCAATAGGCAATCGATCTACCTTTTCTAATAAATTAAGTATGATTAATCCTCCTAGACCAATCCCCATAACAAATGTAGGTAATTTATAATCATTTGCGAGTTTAATCCATTCTAAAACATGTTCATGATATTCATTAAAGTTTTTAATTTGCCCCTTGTTTGCACGTGAAGTCTGCCCTTGTCCTGGCAAATCACCCATAATCACATGATAACCATTTCTTCTTAACATCGTAATAACATAAGCATAACGCCCTGTATGCTCTAACATATTATGGACAATAACAACTACGCCTTTAGCATTATTTTCTGTTTCCCATTTCCACATGACTTATTAGTCCCTTCTACATAAACTCTACAGCTTAAATTATAGCAAATATCAGCTTAATATGGCTAACACTCTAATTGACTCAAGAAAACATTTCTGCAATAAATTGAACTTGAAGCAAAACGTATGACCGATATTGAAAACGCTTTCTCTTACGAATATTTCATGCTAAACTATTTATAAAATATATTGATTATAATATTGGAGGTTTACTACATGACACTATTTAGGGATTTCTTCATCGCTTTATCAAATAATACATATTTAAATCAAACAGCTAAGAAAATCGGCCCCAAAATGGGTGCAAATAAAGTCGTAGCAGGTAATACCATTCCAGAACTAATAGATACAATTGAAAGGCTTAATGAAAAAAATATCGCTGCTACCGTTGATAATTTGGGAGAGTTTGTAGGTACACGCGAAGAAGCCACAACAGCAAAGAATGAAATTCTCACTATAATGGATGCCATTAATGCATATAATGTAGATGCCCATGTATCTATTAAATTAAGTTTACTAGGAGGAGAATTTGATTTACAATTTGCTTTTGATAATTTACGTGAAATTTTATTGAAAGCTAATGAATATCAAAATATGCACGTCAATATTGATACTGAAAAATATGACAGTTTGCAGCAAATTATTCAAGCGCTTGATAAATTTAAGGGAGAATTTAAAAATGTCGGCACAGTTATACAAGCATATTTGTACGATGCTGATGAACTCATCGAACGTTTTCCAGATTTAAGATTACGATTGGTTAAAGGTGCCTATAAAGAAGATGCTTCCATTGCTTATCAAACAAAAGAAGATATTGATAGCAACTATATTAAATTAATTGAGAAACGTTTGCTAAATGCGCGTAATAAAACATCCATTGCGACACATGACGATCGAATTATCAATCATGTCAAACAATTCGTCAAAGATCACCATATTAAAAATGATGATTTTGAATTTCAAATGTTATATGGATTCCGTTCAGAACTAGCTGAACAAATCGCAAGAGAAGGCTATCATTTCACCATTTATGTTCCATATGGTAATGACTGGTTTAGCTATTTTATGCGTCGTCTAGCAGAGCGTCCTCAAAACTTATCACTAGCAGTTAAAGAATTTGTTGATACTAAATCTCTCAAAAAAGTTAGCGCGATAATTGGTATTTCTGCATTGTTACTTTTGATTACGAAAATTATAAAATAATAACGACACATATAAAGGGAGCAGGACTTCGAATTCACAATGAACTTTATCCTGCTCCCAAATTTATAGACTAAACATTATAGTTGTTGCAATAAGTTGGCCATTTCAATTGCACTGACTGCCGCTTCAGATCCTTTATTGCCAGCTTTAGTACCAGCGCGTTCTACAGCCTGCTCAATGCTTTCAGTTGTTAATATTCCGAAAATAACTGGTGTATCTGATACATCATTCGCTCTTGCAACCCCTTTAGACACTTCATTGCACACATAATCATAGTGAGAAGTTGCACCTCTAATTACACAACCCAATGTTATGATTGCATCATAATGTTTTTTTTGTGCTAATTTTCTAGCTACAAGCGGTATTTCAAACGCACCAGGAACATAGGCAACATCAATATTACTATCATTGACATCATGGCGTATTAATGTATCTTTAGCACCCTCTAATAGTCGATTTGTAATAAAATCATTAAATCGACTTACTACTATCGCAATTTTCAACTCTGAACCAACTAATTTACCTTCAAAATTCATTTTTATAACCTCCTAGATTAAATGACCCATTTTAATTTTTTTCGTTTCCATATAATCATGGTTGTGTGTTGTTTCTGGAACAATGACTTCAATACGCTTTGCAATTTCTATATCATATTCACTTAGCCCTTCAAATTTTTTCGGATTATTACTTAACAAATTAACTTGCTTGACATTAAAATATTTTAGAATTTGACTAGCAACCTTATAATCACGTAAATCTTCATCAAATCCAAGAGCTAAATTCGCAGTTACAGTATCATAGCCTTGCTCTATTAACTCGTAAGCACGAAGTTTATTTATAAGTCCGATACCTCTGCCTTCTTGGGGTAAATAAATCACCATTCCACCATGTTCATTAATATATTTTAAGGACGATTCAAGTTGCGCACCACAGTCACATCGTTGACTATGAAAAATATCACCAGTTAAACATGCTGAATGAATTCTTACATTTTCAGTAGTTCTTGGCTCTCCTTTAGTAATAACAACGATTTCATCCTGTGTAAGTGTTGAATCAAATCCATACATTTCAAAGTTGCCAAAATCTGTTGGCATATTTACCTTTGCTCTTAAGTTCACCTGTATATCATGCTGATGTCTATATTCTATGATTTGTTTTATAGAAATAAGCTTAAGCTGGTGTGTTTCTTTAAACTTTTCTAATTGTTCTCCCTTAGCCATCGAACCATCGTCATTCATAATTTCACAAATAACTCCTGCAGGTGCTGCACCTGTCATTTTAGCTAAATCAACCGTTGCTTCAGTATGACCTTCACGTTCTAAAACGCCATTATCTTTGGCAATAAGTGGAAATAAATGACCAGGTTTATGAAAATCTTCAGCCATTGTATCAGTGGCAATTAAAGACCGTGCCGTAGTCATGCGTTCAATTGCACTAATTCCCGTTGTTGTTGTATAGTGATCAATACTTACAGTAAAGTTTGTACCATAGTCATCTGAATTTTGCATTACCATTGGTTTTAACTCTAAACGTTCGGCAATATCAGTGGAAATTGGCGTACAAATCAAGCCACGACCGTGCTTAGCCATAAAATTAATCGTTTGATCTTGCATCCATTGTGTTACTGCAACAAGATCTCCCTCATTTTCTCTATCTTCATCATCTACAACAATTATAGTTTCTCCTTTTTTTAACGCTTGAAGTGCCTCTTCAATGGTGTCAAATTGCATATTTAATCCCCCTTAAAAACCATATGATTTTAACTTATCTAATGTTAAAGTATTGGAATTTTTATTAATGATTGTGGCTACATATTTGAATAAAACATCTGTCTCTAAATGTACAAAGTCTCCTTGTTTCTTATCTGCTAAAATTGTTGAGCGCCGTGTTTCTGGTATGAGATGTATATCAAAAGATGATTCACGTATATCAAATACTGTCAAACTAACGCCATCGACTGCAATTGATCCTTGCTTCACAAGTTGTTTAATGATTGTTTGTGATGCTGAAATTTGAATTACTTTTGAATCGGCTGTCTGATTGATTTTTGTAATTGTACCTAATTCATCAACATGGCCTAGAACAAAATGGCCACCAAATCTACCATTGCTGTGCATCGCGCGTTCTAGGTTCACTTCTTGATGACGCTGAACATTAGCAAGATAGGTTTTATCTTCTGTACCTTGTATGACTTGCACTGAAAAATGATTGCTATTAAAGTCTGTCACTGTCAGGCAAGTCCCGTTAACGCTTATAGAATCACCAATATGCATATCATCAATAATCCTTTCAGCTTTAATGATAAGTGTGCGTACTGATTGATCATTACGTATTTCAACAATGGTTCCAATTTCTTCTACGATTCCTGTAAACATGGTTGTTTCACTTCTTCCGTAGTTCTAATTTGATATTTTGATCTAATAAAGTGGAATTAACAATTTCAAATTCAAAGGTATCCTGTAAATCTATAACTTCTTGTGTTTGAAAGAATTGATTTGTTCCAGAACCACCTATCAATTTCGGGGCAAAATAGATGATGAGTTGATTAACTAACTGTTGTTGGAGAAATAATGAGGTAACTTTAGGTCCCGCCTCGACGAGCAGCCGACCTACACCTTTTTTATATAAATCTTGTAAAATATCAGTAATTTTACAATTGCTCATGTAATTAATAAAAACATTGGGTAAAGTTGTTGTTAATGTGGCATCTTCAGTGTATATCCATATATCAGATAATTGATCATGAAACATATCTAGACTAAAGTCAACGTCCCCACTTCGAGATAAAATAACACGAATAGGGTGTTTACCATCTTTAACTCTAGTCGTGTACTGAGGATTATCTGCTAATACGGTTTTATTTCCTGTTAACACGGCATCATGACTGTGTCTTAAACGATACACATCTTGCTTTACTGTTTTATTGGTAATCCATTGACTTTGTCCATAATCTGTTGCCTGTTTACCGTCTATACTTGTAGATACTTTAACGGTAATTTCAGGAATTTTCTCAGCTTTAGCTTTAAAAAAGTCTTCGTATAAACAATAGGCTTCATGATCAAACTGCTGATACACTTGGATACCAGCTTGGGTTAAGATTTCATCACTTTTACTAGGTAAAGTTGTATCTTTTACAGCATATACTACCTTATCTAGACCATGATCGATGATTTTGTTAACGCACGGCGGTGTCGAACCATAATGCGTGCATGGTTGTAAAGACACATAAATTGTTGCACCTTGTGCTTCGTCACCAGCCATGTCAATTGCTTGCACTTCAGCATGTTTCTCACCTTGTTTTAAATGTGCGCCAAGTCCGATAATTCTGCCATTTTTAACAACTACTGCTCCTACTGGTGGATTAACACCAGTCTGTCCTTTAACCATCTTAGCAAGCTGTATTGCCTTGCTTAAATATAAATCCAATTTATCACCTTCATAAAAAAACCTTATACCAAAATAGGCATAAGGAGATTGATATAATGACATTTGAACAAGCCTACACAATAATTTCTGTGCATGCTTAACAAACATTAAACGTAATCGTTTATGTTAACGTCGATTGTATTCTTTCTCCCATCCAGACTATACTGTCGGCTTCAGAATCTCACTGAATCAGCCACTTGTGCATCACAAGCAGGTCGCAGGCTTAATCACTGCCGGTTGGGAATTTCACCCTGCCCCGAAAGAACGTATTATGAAGTTGATAATTCTACTTTAAGTGTTACTAAAACACTATGAGTTTATCTTACTAAATTTTAATAAACTTTACAATGAAAGCAATTTAATTTCTTTAATTACTATTTTTTAGAAATATTGTCGCGACTTAACCGTGATTGATGTTCATATAAATGATCCACTGCATTAACTACTTGTGAAACAATCATCTTAACACCATTTCTTAATTTATTTACACCATTGGTAAGCTGACCTATAGCGACAGCGTTAGTCAACGTCCCATATCTTGGACTAATAATTTGATTTGTTTCTGGCACAATTTGAATACCACCCATAGGATGTGCTTGTACAATACGACGATTCTCTAGGTTAATGACTAATTGATCATCCTCGTCTAACTCTGCTAAATGTGTTTTAGCACCTGTTGCATTAATAATAATGTTAAAGTCATCACACGAAGATGTGTCTTTAAATGTTAGATTAAATAATTGTCCATCATGCGTAATATTCTCTAGACCACGTTTTATAATTAAAGAGCCATTCTGCATTAACTCAATAAGTAATTTAGCTGTTCTAGGCGGCATTGGATTAGAATTAAGTTGAATCACTTTAGTATATTTCTTATCGAACAACTGTTGATCTGAGCTACTCAAACTATTGTATATCCAGTTTAAATTCTCTTTTAGATGTTCTATCAATCCTTGAAATACACCGAGCTCTTGTGAATGATCTAAGTCATATTGCAAATCATCAATATGATTTCCTGAACGTCTATTTATTAACGTATCTAATTCAATATTCCATTCTTCACATTCCTTATAGAAAAGCTTAACTAAAGTATCTAGTGGTACGTTTCCATAATTAACTGCCTTGATACTATTAAAAGTTTGTTTTGTTAAATAACGAAATGTTATTTCTTGCATATTTCCACGCACACTTGGCAATTGCGCCGAGCGACTCGTCATAATGATTGGAAGATGCTTATGATGTGTTGCTACATATCTAACCACATCTAAGCTAGCTAACCCTGTACCTATAATAGCAATACGATCTGTCTCTTTCACTTCATCCAAAGTGTTATATGTTGGATATGGCGATTGGATATATCCTGGAATTCCTTTTAACTGGTATGGATCGTGATAGCTTAATGTCCCAATAGTCAAAAAGATATAATCATACTCCTTCCAATCATTCATATCATCAGAAGTACAAACATAATATTTTAAAGCTGTTTCATCAACATTTGAGTTAGTAAATATTTCTTTAACTTCGTCATGAATCAATGTTAAATTATCAAAAATTTTATCAAAATGTAACAAATAGGATTTCATATAGTGGCCAAAAATAAATCTTGGTAAATATTTAGGGTTCTCATAAGAAAAAATATTTTGCTGCTGATACCAATGCCAAAATTCTAAATCATCTTCTAAATTTAAACTCATCTTCTTGGATGGTAAATTAATTAATAGTTCATCACTATCATTTTGAAAAGGTACCCCGTGACCCATGTTGATTTTATTATCGTAGACATCTACAGTTAAAGTTGAAAAGTTTTCGTGTTTAACAAGTTGTCTTAGCACACTTACACCAGCTGTTCCCATTCCAATTATCGCTACACGCATGATTTCTTCACCCTTTTTAATTATCTGTTTCTTTCTACTAGATACTTCTTTATTGTATCAATAAGTATTTAGAACTAAAATAAAAATAACTTCGCGTTATTTAAGTAAAGTCATTATTTAACTTTTATAAATGAAAAATATATTAAATGAGGTGTTTTAACTATGAAAGTTATAGCAAAAATCATTTTAGTTACTGTTGTGTTATTTGCTTGGATTAATCGTAAAAATAAAGCTGAATAAATCGTTTTATAAAAAATAAAAGCTCCACTAAATATCTTGAGGAGTCAAGAACATAAATAACAAAATAAAAATGACAATTTCTATTAAAATCATGTAGAAATTGTCATTTTATTCAGAGATATATTTTATCTCAATTTATTTTCTTAATTCGCTTTATGTTTGTCATCATCTTTATAGACATACCATTTGAAATATTTTCCTTCTGTTTTCATTTCTTGATAAAAGTCAGCGATAATCGTTGCATTGCTTTCAGCCCATTTAATATCTGTCGCATACTGATGTTCGCCAGGGTTCTTAGGATTCCATCTCATGCTGTACAATGTATTTTGATCATCATGTGATAAGAAATGTTTGTGAATGAATTCTGCACCGCCACGTATTGCTTTTTCTGGCGTATCCCAACCATGCTTTTTAGCGTATTGTGCACCTGTTTTAATTGGATCTTCATCTAAAGCACCAACACCATAAAAATTATAATATTTCTTACCATCGATTTCCACGCCATTGGCTAATTGACTCTTAGAAGCACCTGTTTCAAGTAAAGCATGTGATATAAGGTAAACTTCATTAACATGATTATCTTTAGCCGCTTCTAAAAAATCATCCGTATGTTTTAACAATGTTTCTCTATCAAACAACATACGTTTAATTCTATTTTTATCAATACCTTGATATTTCGATAAATCTAAAAATTGATATTTCTGTTTGTTATCTTCAATAAATTTACTGCTATCCATTGCTGTTTTAATTTCAGTAGCAGAAGCATCTCTCCAAGCATTATTGCTTTTATTAGAAACTTGCTGGCTTGTATAATTATCTATTTGTTTCTTAGAAGCTTTATCGAGTGTTACATCTAAATTTTCAACCTTTTCAACTTGTTTAACTTCTTTAAATAAAATTTGATCTGAAATCATTGAAAAGAAGATTATCCCAACAATTACTAATAGTATTAGTAATCCAAACAACCCGATAATAGAGCCTCTTTTGTGCTTTGCCATATTCACACCTCTTAGGTCAATGTTGTAAAACTTATGCATTATGTGTTTATGATAATAAAGTTTAACATTATTATATTGCTTTCACAATTTTATATAAGCTTTGTTACATATTCATAAATGAATAGTAATAAAACTGCAAAATAAAATGGTTAGACAAATCGTCCTGTATAAATTTGCCCTAACCATTTAACTTTCACATTTTTATTCACGATGATTTTTGTATTCCATCATAATGAAACTTGCTGCTTGAGAGCGATTCTTATAATAATATTGATTTAAATCGATAGTACCCTCTACTTCACCATCTCGATACATCATTTCATTTGTAAAATTATTAA
Source organism: Staphylococcus sp. HMSC62D11 (assembly GCF_001839145.1). Classification (NCBI taxonomy): domain Bacteria; kingdom Bacillati; phylum Bacillota; class Bacilli; order Caryophanales; family Staphylococcaceae; genus Staphylococcus; species Staphylococcus sp. HMSC62D11. The sequence goes on from NZ_KV840184.1 coordinate 331,834, forward strand.
TCATTACAAAATCTGAGCGATCTTTAATAATATCCAAGTCATCATTTCGTGCAAAAAAGTGTTCAAGATTTAAGTGTGCGTAATCCATATATACCTCCTTAGCGTCAAATTTGTTATATGCTGAAGTTTGTTGATGTTTTAGTCAATAACTTATTTTTAAAATATACCTATGCCCTATATTTAACACCTTATAGCGTAATTAAGCAAATGATATTTTTCAATTTTTAGCATAAGCTATGAATATCCGGATAAATTTCATTATGCGCATAAGAAACGGAGCAGCTAATGTTATTTAACAATGTATATCATCAATTTAATAAATATATTCATTATTTGTTAAATAAATATCATATTCGTTATAATTATGATGAGTATTACCAACTCATGCTCATACGATTATGGCAACTCACAAGCCAATATAATGCCTCTTTAAATCCAAATTTTTCAACTTTTATTATCTTCCGACTAAATTATTATTTAATTGATTTATTTAGAAAAGAACAGCCTAAACAATCCGTAGAAATAAGTATATTAAATCCAAGCTCATCAAAGCTACCTAATTATATCCTCAATGACTTCAATCTTATTATGGAAGAGGCATGGAAACACTTAACACGTCAAGAACAGCAATGGCTCATCTTACAGATAAGTGGATACAAGCAATATGAAATTGCCCAACATATGCACGTCTCATTATCCTCAGTAAAAAATTACAAACGCAATGCCAGACAAAAGCTTCAGCGCTTCTTCACATAAAGGAGTCAGCACACCATGAATGTAACTAAACTGGATCAATTACTCTACTTAAAAACTTGTACTAGCAATAAAATAGCTACAGAATGTAAATATTTAGAACACACTGAAATAATACCTAAATCAATGAAGCAAGTACTATATCATTATCTTGAATTTTATGGTAGATATTTGCCTTTACAAATAAAGGTTGCCAAGCGTTTATTACACATCAATAAATTAGTGCCTATTTATGTAAACCAACAGACCATACTATTTCCTATTAGACCCCAACGTTCTCCAATTCAATGTTACATTAATGCTAAACATATTGTCGCCATGCATGCAATTAACAACCATATCATCATCGTTTTTGAACAACAAATCCAATTAATTATCGATGCCCCATATACACTTATTTATAACAAATGGAAAGAAAGTTTATTACTATCACATCTTATACCACTTAACTACGCGATTGATTAAATTTATATTCAAGTAGCTTCTTTGTCGCATATGCTGTTATTTTTTTAATTAACCAAAGACTGATAATGATTAATAAGATCGCACCTATTAAGATTAAAATAACACTCCACGTGGCTACTTTTACTTGTGGATTAATAAAATAATTTACTGCAGTTAAACTCGTAATGAATCCAAATAAAAATAATCCCATAAAAACAACATACAAGACGATAATTAAAAACAGTAATAATACTAAAGAACTGTGTGTTTGATTTTTCTCTTTGAAAACATAATTTTTTAAAAACTGATTTGCATAATAAATGGGACGCTGCAATATTTTTTCGTCATTGTTATCAATCAAATGATTTAAATATCGTTCTAATTGTATTTGCTCATTATTATTTAAAAACCACAGTTGCTTTTTTATTTTAGCTACAAATTGACTTTCATTCATCTACATCCCTCCTATTCATTTAATATATCAATAAAGCTAATACTATAAGATTTAAACAATGTCTGCAAGTTTATCTTTGGACATATAAAACCCCCAACAATAAATTAATTGCTGGGGGTAAATATTTGAGTTACAAAATAGATAAGCCTGAACTTTGGATATCTTTAGCAAATCCCTTAACCGTATCTACTGATAAACCATTAATGTCTCGACCTAAATTATTATTAACCTTCTTAACGACATCTGCTGGGCACGTAATGATATCTGCGCCAACCTCATCTGCTTGGATAACATTATATAATTCGCGACAGCTAGCCCATAATAATTTAACACCTGCTTTACTATGCGTAACTGTGACTGCTTCTTTCATTAATGGTAATGGATCTACACCAGTGTCAGCAATTCTTCCAGCAAATACTGAAACATATGTTGGTACACCCTCTGTAACTGCTTCTGTAATTTCTTTAACCTGTTCAATTGTATAAACTGCTGTAACGTTTAATCTAACATTGTCTGCAGATAATTTTTTAATGAGCGGAATCATTGACTCACCTTTTGTGTTAACAACTGGGATTTTAACAAAAACATTTTCCCCATATTGTTTTAAAATTTCGGCTTCTTTTTCCATTGTCTCTATATCATCAGCAAATACTTCAAATGATATTGAAGCATCTGGTATCTCTTTTACAGCTTCCTCTGCAAATGCTTTATAATCCGTAACGCCGGCTTTAGCCATTAAGCTTGGGTTCGTTGTGAAACCGTCAACTTGTTTATTTTTATATGCTGCTTTCATTTCTTCAATATCTGCACCATCTGCAAATACTTGTACATTTAATTGTGTCACTATGCATTCCTCCAACTAATTAACTTAAGGTATCTTGCTAAAAATATTGTAGTCTATCTTTGAAATTAAGACACACACATTTTATTACTGCCACTTTAAGTTAAAAATAATATAATTCATTTATATCATGTGGTTGTTATACAAGCTAATGTTTTGTTTGGTAATTTGTCATTTAATATATCAAAGTTGATAATTATTATTTCATTGTTGCGTAAATATGGTAAAATATTCTGATGAGTCACTTAGGAGGTCAGTCATGTCTAAATCAAAAAAATATTTTTATATTTCAATTATTTTACTAATAATTAGCTTTTATTTTAATACATTTAACCCCTATTTAAGTCAACAAATAACATCTATTAAATATTTAATGATTGCTTGCAGTGTTGTTAACGTAATTATTTTAATTGCAGCCATTATTTTTTCTGATAAAGCGATTAAGCACTTGAATGAAAACAGTGATTGGATACGTATAGCAAGTAAAATATTACCCTTTATTATTCTATTGGTAATCATCTTCCATATTTATGCTTCAATCACTACTTTTGGCATTATCAAATAATGGGTAAAAATTTATCATAATTACTGAATAAATCATAACTTAAACGCTATATTAAGGATCGATGTTCAATGCAATATTTTTATATTTTCATTGGTGGAATGATAGGCGCTGCTTGTCGTTATCTGCTATCAACATTCAATTCAACAACAACATTTCCATATGGTACATTAAGTGCAAATTTAGTTGGTGCTTTCTTAATGGGCTTATTATTCACTTTAACAGTGCCATTTCTAAGCAAGCATCCTAAATTGAAAAAAGCACTCACAACTGGATGTTTAGGTGCTTTTACAACATTTTCTACATTTCAATTTGAATTGATTACAATGCTTGAACAATCTCTTTTCTTAACCGCATTATGTTATGGAATTGTTAGCTACATTTTGGGAATTTTAAGCTGTTATATAGGTCTCAAGTTAGGACGTGAGTTATCGTGATAACACTTATCCTTATAATGATAGGCGGCGGTGTGGGTGCATGTGCAAGAGCTTGGATTACTCAGCAATCAAAACATTATTTAAAGATCGATTTCCCTATCGCAACGTTATTTGTAAATTTGCTTGGATGTTTTTTAATTGGTTATACTGCATCCATTGCTCATGAACATCATTGGTTCTCTTTATTCGTTGTCACAGGATTTTTAGGAGGATTAACAACATTTTCTACTATGAGTTTAGAACTTGTTCAAATGTTGTTAGAAAAAAATAAAGTCATTAAATTTGTACTTTATACTGTGCTTCAGTTTATCGTTGGCTTTCTATTATGTTTATTCGGCTATCAATTATAAAGACACAAACGAGTAAGGAGCGGAACAGAATTCATTATAAATCCATAGTCCTGCCCTGGCAAAGTTGACTAAGATTGAATCAAGCTTGATATAAGCGTATTTTCAATCCAGTCAATTACTGCCAATATATCGTTCATAGCCTAAAACATAATATCCCGAATCCTTTCTTGTTACGCCTTTTAATTTACCCTGCAAAATCTTGAGGGTTTGGTCCTATACGCTTCTCTTGATTTAATTGGTCGATACGTGCCATTTGCGCACCGCTCAACTCAAAATCAAACACTTGGATATTTTCTGTGATTCTTGATGACGTGATTGATTTGGGAATCACGACTACACCATGTTGAATATTCCAACGAATAATAACCTGTGCCGGAGACTTAGATACTTCATGTGCGATTTGTTGAATTGTTTGATTATTAAGTATTTGTCCGTTTTGTAAAGGAGACCATGACTCCATAGGGATGCGCTGTGCTTTTAAGTAAGTTCTTAATTCATTTTGAGTAAATTTAGGGTGATATTCAACTTGATTGATCATTGGCTTTATTGAGACCTGTGCAAGTAAGGCCTCAAGATGATTTACGTCAAAATTACTGACACCTATACTATAGACTTTATTATCTTTATATAAATCTTCCATGCCCTTCCACGTATCAATCATGACTGCTTCATCTTTGCCGGGCCAATGAACTAAATATAAATCGAGATAGTCTAATCCCAATTTTTTCAAACTTTGTTCGTATGCTTGTGCAACGTTTTCTCTACCAAAATCTTCAAAATATAATTTTGATGTAATAAATAAATCTTCTCGACTTAATCCTGTTGATGTCATTGCTGCTTTTATACCTGCACCAACCTTTTCTTCATTACCATATACTTTTGCCGTATCTATACTTCTATACCCCTGTTCAATCGCATATTGGACTGCTCGTTGACACTCGTTATTATTTTCAATCCGAAATGTTCCTAGACCTACTTTAGGCATCGCTTGTCCATTATAAAATTCTATCGTTTTCAAATGATTCAGCCCCTTTTACATTAATAACGCTAATACCTATTCCCACTCTTGTAAATTTTAAGCATAAAACAGCACCTAACTCGTATAAAAGGAAAGTTAGGTGCTAGTTATTTTTTAGTTAAATGATTCTATTTTTGTCATAATTTCTTGCAAATCATCAACATTGTATTGAATTCGACCATGGAAAACAAATTTGTTGAAAAATTCATTTAGTTGCTCTGGACCGACAAGTACTTTCGCACTTGAAGTTTGCGCATAATTTGAAATAGTTACTTCACCTTCACGTTTAGGATTGAAATAAAGAATAGATGTAGGTGTGTATGTTAATCCTAATTTCGTTTGCAAGTCAGTAGCTAACTTTTCAATTTGTGCAAGTTGTGCTGAATAATCTAAAAATGATAGCGATGATTGATCATCATTTTGATCTAGTACTAAGGTATGCGGTGCTTTGGCATTTAAATCCAATGTTGAAAAGACTTGTTGCATCATTGGCAATTCATTAAATTGATTACCACTTATACCATTATACACATGTCCCTTTAATAACTTGGAATCAATAATATAAAGCCCTGTACGAGTTAATACAAGATGACTGATGCGTTCAATATTATTCAAGTCATTACCAGGTAAAAAGATATTAGCCATAATATGCATATCTTCAGGTCGGATTCGTTTTTCATTGACAAGACGTTCACGGATACCAATTAATCTCATATCCGTCACATATTCACTCGTATTTTTTGAAAATAATTTTAGAGCATCAATTTCTCGCTCTTTGCTATTAACAGTTGCTTCGTAATTTTCCTTTTGTTTAGTAACTGTCTTTTTGTTTTCAATTCTTTCTTTTTCTAATGCTTCGTCATGTGATTCTTGCATTTGCTTTTCTTTTAATTTATATTCGTCTACCGTTTGTCGTTTTATCTTTTTATTATTTCTTAATGCAACGAAAAATAAGATTAAGCAAATAAGTGCTATTACCACAGCAACGATTAAACCGATTTCCATTGGTCCTAATGAATTCATTCAAACAACGCTCCTTTAATTATTCAATAACTATAATTATAATAGAAAATCTGTCTTATTTCGATATTTATCCTTAAATTTAGTAATTAAAAATTAAATTATGCTTGAACGGCGTCTTTTAAAATATTGACTTTATCTAATTTTTCCCAAGGTAATAACACATCTGTTCTACCAAAATGACCATATGCCGCAGTTTGTTTATAAATAGGATGTTTTAAATCTAACATTTTAATGATACCAGCGGGTCTTAAATCAAAATGTTTTCTAACTGCAGCGACAAGCTCACCTTCAGATACTTTACCTGTATTAAACGTATCAATGGCAATAGAAACTGGTTCAGCTACACCAATGGCATAAGCAAGCTGTACCTCACATTGGGCTGCAAGTCCAGCTGCAACAATATTCTTAGCTACATACCGTGCTGCATAAGCGGCAGACCGATCTACTTTTGTTGGATCCTTACCACTGAAGCATCCACCTCCATGACGCGCATATCCGCCATACGTATCAACAATAATTTTTCGTCCTGTTAAACCAGCATCACCTTGTGGTCCACCAATAACAAAACGCCCTGTAGGGTTAATAAAGAACTTAGTGTCCTCATCTAAAAGATTATCAGGTACCGTTGGATAAATAACATGATTTTTAATATCCTGTTGAATTTGTTCTAATGTTATATCTTGCGCGTGTTGTGAAGATACCACAATTGTATCGATGCGGTATGGTTTGTCATTTTCATCATATTCAACAGTTACTTGCACTTTGCCATCCGGACGTAAATAATCTATAATGCCATCCTTTCGAACATCTGATAAACGTTTAGCAAGCTGATGTGATAAGAATATTGGTAAAGGCATATACGTTTCAGTTTCATTAGTAGCATAACCAAACATTAGCCCTTGATCTCCGGCACCAGTTGCTTCTATTTCTTCTTCTGAAATATCATTACGATATTCAAGTGCTTTATCAACACCTTGTGCAATATCCGGTGATTGCTCATCTATAGCAGTTAAAACTGCCATTGTTTGGCAATCATATCCATATTTAGCTCTTGTATAGCCAATATCTCTAATTGTTTCTCTTACAACTTTAGGAATGTCCACATAAGTTGTTGTTGAAATTTCACCAGAAATCAATGCCATACCTGTTGTAACAGTTGTTTCACAAGCAACACGTGCATTAGGGTCGTCTTTTAAAATTTCATCTAAAATGGCGTCGGATACTTGGTCAGCTATTTTGTCGGGGTGTCCTTCAGTAACTGATTCTGAGGTAAATAAGCGTTTATTATATGTCATTGTTTACTCCTTTAAGTTATTTTACGAAAACTCTCTTGTATAAGCCAAATTAAAAGAGCCTTCTACTATTTAGATAGAGAGAAGGCTCTAGACGTCCATTCGCTCTTATCGTTCAGACCATATTTGTCTGCAAACGGTTTGGCACCTTTCTTTATAAAAGAGGTTGCTGGGCTTCATTGGGTCCATGTCCCTCCGCCACTCAGGATAAGAGAATCCGTTAAGAATTATACTACCGAATTCGTTAGCTAATGTCAATTTTAGATTTTTCATACCAACATCGTATTAGCTATGGCATAATCCTTTCATTATGTTATACTATTGAATTGTAAAGGCTTTCACATGTAATATTTATGCACTGGAGGGGTTAAAGTATGTCAATTAATACATACAGCGAAACGTCAAAAATTAAACACTTATTAGAAAAAGAGACAACTTTATTTCAGCTTTCAACGACGCAGCTTTATAACAAAATTCTTGAAAATAACGAAGGAGAACTGACTGAATTAGGTGCAATCAATGCTAGTACAGGTAAATATACAGGACGTTCACCAAAAGATAAATTTATCGTTACTGAACCTTCATATAAAGATAATATTGACTGGGGCGATGTCAATCAACCTATAGATGAAGAAACATTTTTAAACCTATATCACAAAGTTTTAGATTACCTTGATGAACGTAACGAATTGTATGTTTTTAATGGTTATGCAGGCAGTGATAAAGATACACAACTTAAATTAACGGTTATTAATGAATTAGCATGGCATAATTTATTTGCACATAATATGTTCATTCGTCCTGAATCAAAAGATGAAGCTATAAAGATTAAACCGAATTTTACAATTGTATCTGCACCTCATTTTAAGGCAGACCCAGACATTGATGGCACTAAATCTGAAACATTTGTCATTATTTCATTTAAGCATAAAACAATTCTTATTGGCGGTACAGAATATGCCGGAGAAATGAAAAAAGGTATTTTCTCTGTTATGAATTATTTATTACCAATGCAAGATATCATGAGTATGCATTGCTCAGCTAATGTGGGTGCTAAAGGTGATGTTGCGTTATTCTTTGGTCTATCTGGAACAGGAAAAACAACTTTATCTGCTGCTGCAGATAGAAAACTAATCGGGGATGATGAACACGGTTGGAACAAAAATGGTATTTTTAATATTGAAGGCGGTTGTTATGCAAAAGCAATTAATCTTTCAAAAGAAAAAGAACCGCAAATATATGACGCTATTAAATATGGCACAATTCTTGAAAATACAGTTGTACATGAAGACGGTAGCGTAGATTTTGATGACAATCGATATACAGAGAATACACGTGCTGCCTACCCTATTCACCATATAGATAATATCGTATTACCATCTAAAGCAGCACATCCAAATACGATTATTTTCTTAACAGCGGATGCATTTGGCGTACTCCCTCCAATCTCTAAATTAACTAAATCGCAAGCGATGTATCATTTTTTGAGTGGATTTACATCAAAATTAGCTGGAACAGAACGAGGTATTACCGAACCTGAACCGTCATTCTCAACATGTTTCGGCGCACCATTCTTACCTCTAAATCCGACCGTATATGCTGATTTATTAGGTGCGTTAATTGATGAACATAACGTTGATGTCTATCTCGTAAACACCGGCTGGACAGGCGGTAAATATGGCGTTGGTCGCCGCATTAGCCTCCACTATACTCGTCAAATGGTTAATCAAGCAATCACAGGTCAATTAAAAAATACAGAATATATAAAAGATGACATGTTTGGTCTTTATATTCCGACAGAAATCGAAGACGTGCCAAAGACAATTCTTCAACCGATTAATGCTTGGAATGATTCAGATAAATATAGAACTCAAGCGCAAGACTTAATCAAACGCTTTGAACATAATTTTGAAAAATTTGGTTTAGAAGTAGCCGAGATAGCACAAAGTGGCGGCTTTAATAAATAAAAACCTCAAAAATATAGCTTAGATGCATATTATGATTTAAAATTCGTAGTGCATCTAAGCTTTTTATTTTTGAAGCTCTTCTATTTCCTTCATCCAATTGAATATACGTTGAATTGCCAATCTCATTGCTACTGGTCGAGGTACATGGCCTTCTGCAAGTTGATAAAATGTATCAAATTGCGTCCCTCGTTGTTTCAAAGCATCTTCTAAAACGTATGCCTGATGAATACCGACTTGTTTATCCTGACCTCCATGAATGATAAGTATCGGTGGACTCGTTGCATCAATATCCTTTAACGCATCACGTTTTTTATAGGATTGTGCATCTTTAACAGGATGTCCAATCATTCGTCGCAACATTCCTCTCAAATCCACACGTTCCTCATACATTAAATTTACGTTTGAAACACCCCCCCAAATAATATAACTGTCCACTGGTAAATCTTGAAACGTTAATAAACCTTGCAGACCTCCGCGTGAAAAACCAATCATATGAATATAAGCGTCAGGATATGATTGATGTAACTGCTGAACAAGTGTTGTCACATCATGTAAATCACCTTGGCAAAATTCATCTCTACCTTCACTCCCATTATTGCCTCGATAATATGGCCCAATAACTAATGTCTCTGGTGATGAAAATTGCATTAATCTTGCTGCACGCACACGTCCTACCTGACCTTTTCCACCACGTAGATACACAACAATCCGCTCAACCGTTTTATGAGGTAACATTTGTAATGCTTTCACTTTTAAACCATCAACAACATAGGTTACCTCTGCAAATTCATGTGTCAATGATTCAATTGGCATGGTTTTATAAAGAATATAATCCAAGCAATTTCACCCTCTCCAAACACTGCTGAATAGCTGCATCTTGTATTAAATAACTTCGCTTGTTTTCAGGAATATCGTTAAGTCTTTGATAAAGAATGGGACCTGCTGTTTCTAAATAATCATTTTTTTTATCTATACGACTTACTTCAATTGCATATACATCTTTGACAAAAGGTGTCTTATCCTTAGTAAATACTTCATATTGCGCAATGTACGTAAGTTTCTGGCATTGGGCGCCTGTTTCTTCAAAAAGTTCGCGTTTAATCGCCTCCATACTTGTTTCTCCTTCTTCCCGTTTACCACCTGGAAATTCTATTCCTCTTACTTTATGCTGAGTAAATAATAGCTGCTGTTTATAAAATGGGATAGCTAAAACATGGTTACCATTCGCAATATCTTTATCATTTTTATATGTGAGGATAACACGTCTATTTTCTTTATCTAAAAATTGCATATAGATTACTTCCCCTTTCAATATGTTAAAATGAAGTTATTGCTAGATGGTTGGAGGCTTTTATAAATGAAAAAATTATTACAAAAATTATTTTTAAGCTTAATTTATGTTTATCAACATTTTATTTCCCCAATGACACCAGCGACATGTCGTTTTTATCCAACATGCTCAGAATACACACGTGAAGCCATTGTGGTATATGGACCACTCAAAGGAACTTATATGGGTATCCGTAGAATTTTAAAATGTCATCCTTTTCATAAAGGCGGATTTGATCCAGTACCGTTAAAAAAAGATAACAAGCACTGTCAACATAAACATTAAAACATGACCAATTGTGATGTATCAACCTCGGGAGGAGAAAATGAAATACGTCGTTGTTTTAGAATACCTGATTGTGACACAAGATCATGATCATAATAGTATCCAGAAGGTGTAATATCCCCTGGATAATCTCCAAATTGTGCTAAGTAAGCTGTAAAATAACGACTTAACCCATATTCATACATTCCACCAATGACGACACTAATATTATCACGTTGTAGCTTGTGTATTAACTTAATCACATGGTCAATACCACCCATTCTAAAAGGCTTAATTACGACCACTTGTATGTTATAACTATGACATAACGTTAATATTTGTTGCACTGATGTAGCCTTTTCATCTATTGCCACTGGCGGAAATAAATTATGATTATAATTTTTATATAAATCCATTGTTTTAAATGGTTCTTCGATATAAATAGGATGATACTGCTTAACCAGTGCTAATTTAGGTAAATCTTCTTTAGTTAATGATTCATTTGCATCAATTACCAACTGATATTCAAAATCCAATTGCTTATTCATATGCGCTAAATCTTTCAAAATATGATTCGACCATTTTATTTTAATGCGTTTTGGTTGTGTCTCTTTAAGTTGAACGAAATGCGCTTCGGTTAACCCGCTCACAGTTGCACCATAATCCACATTTATAATTGGTAATGTTTGGTACATTTGAAACACAGCCATTACCACTGTAGCCCGAGCAGCTGGAGCAGCGTTCAGCTGATTTAAATAAGGGAGCCAAGCATCAAAGGTCGAAAATTCTTTATTTTTGATACTACTCGACCATGCTTCAATAACCTTTTGAACACTATTAATTGTTTCTGAGTCATACCAATCCGATTCAAATGCATTGCATTCACCAAAAAATGATTTTCCCTGTGAAGTAATCATTTCAATAATTAGTGCTTTACGACTTGTTAAATGAACTTTCGGGCTTGTTATTGGCACACGAAACGATTGATTATACAAATAGTAATTGATATCTACAATTTTCATTCATACTCATCCTTTAAGCTCAAATTTATTACGTTGCAATTTCCCAGTAGATGTATAAGGCAATGTTTGAACGGCAACATATTTTTTAGGAACTTTATAAGCAGCAAGTTGCACTCTTAAAAATCGATCTAACGACGCAATATCAATGTTGTCTTCTGAAATATAATATAATAATGGGACTTGTCCCCATGTTTCATCTGATAAAGGCACACACATCGCGTCTTTTATGCCATCAAATTGTTTAGCTTGCATTTCGATTTCATAAGGATAAATATTTTCACCACCACTAATGATTAAGTCTTTGCGACGATCATAAATCACGACAAATCCATCCTTATCAACCTCCGCAATATCCCCCGTTTTAAAATAGCCATCTACGAATGCGTCTTTTAAACCTTTAGGATATAAATAACCGTCCATCACATTGTTACCTTTAAGCCACAACTCACCATGCCCATCGCGATTAGGATTATGTATCTTTATCGAAACATTACTACTCGGTTTACCAACCGTATCATGACGACGAGCTAACATATCAGGTGATGCCGTTAAAAATTGAGAGCACGTTTCTGTCATGCCAAACGAATTATAAATTGGTAACTGATAATTTAGCGCTTCATCAATTAAAGCAACTGATAATTTAGCGCCTCCGAGCAATATTTTTTCAAGCTTATATGGCTGTGTTAAGCCGGCATCCATAAGCCATTGCAATGTTTGAGGAACAAGAGAAACATGCGTGATGTGCTCATTCTTAATGATATGCATCATACGCTGTGTATCAAATTTATCCAATAATCTTACCGTGAAACCTTCTATAACTGAACGTAGTAATACACTTAATCCTGATATATGATAAATTGGCAATACAGAAAGCCAAATCGTTGTAGAATCAAAACCTAAACTTGATTTACAGCCTTTTGCACTCGCATAATGATTGTTAAAAGTTTGTGGAACTGCCTTTTGTGGTCCAGTCGTGCCAGAAGTAAACATAATTGATGCGATATCTTGTTGGTTAAATGATTTAGATATCAATCCTTTATTACGTTTATCAATTAAACTCTGAAAAGGAATGATATTAAAATCTTTCAATGCTAAAGAAGCAGTAGTGATTATATATTGAACGTCAATCGACTGCATTTGAGCTGTGATTTCTTTTGGTGTTAATCGGGTATTAATCATAGCAATTTCGATATGTGCTATCCAACATGCATGAATTAAAATGACTGAGTTTATAGAATTGGTTAAATATAAACCTACCCTTGAGATATTAAGCGTAACAAGATGCTCAGCGATAACCTTTGCCCTATCATATAATGTTCGAAATGTGAGTGCCTTAACACCATCTGTAATTGCTATTTTATTTGGATTCATATAACTCTGTTCTGATAACCAATATTCCAACTCAATAGACCTCCATGTTCATATACATTCTTATTATAGCGATTTTGTATGATTTTATCAGTGACAGTGCTTAGGTTATTTGAAGCATTATATTTTTAAATAAACCTTAAAGTTAACAACTAGGATACATTAGTTATTTTTCACAGTATTTTTATAAATTTTACGCTTTGCATTTATACTTTTTTGCTACGCTGGTTATGGGACTTTTATTGAAAAAAATTAATGATAAAAGGAGATATAATTTCATGATAAAAAAAGAACTCGTAGAAATTTATACTAACGGCTTAGAAGAAACATTTTCAGTAGGATATGTCCTTGAAGAAAATGAAAATTTCATTATATTTAAGTCTATTGATGAAAAAGGTGTACTAGACAGTTACCAATTAAGGAATAAGGAATACATTGTAGAAACTTGTAATCATTCAAAATACCTTGAATTAATCGATAATTATATTTTACAAAGCAAAGAACATGGCATGTTTAATCCATTTAATATTGAAAATACATTCCATTTATCTTCAGATTTGCAAGATTTAATTACTTTAAACTCAATGATAACAATCGTTATGCAAGATAGCATTGAATTAATCATTGGACGTGTAACCGAAGTACAGGAAAATATCATAAAAGTAAAAGTTTTAGATTTTAATTCCTTAGAGTTTACAGATGTTGACCAAATTTATATATCAGACATTGTAGCGATTGATTTAGTAAGTGTAGAAAATAAATTACTTGAAAACTATTTAAATGCGTAGTTTTTTGTAGCTGAGAGTAAGTTTATGGAAATGCGAATAAAAAAGAACGCTGATATATCAACGTTCTAGAGTAATTTAATTAATCAGAATTAAACTGATTTTTAATTTTGTATGGAGAGTGAGGGATTACCCAAATTGCCTTGAAATAAGTAATTGGGTAGTCTTTTTGTCCGTGTGTTGACCAAAATTTTAATTCTCTTTTGATTCAAGTTGCTTTTGGTAATTGTAGAGTTTTTCTGCGGTTTCCAAAGTTAAGTTTTCAATTGCACGTTCTCCACGACGTATATCGTTTATATTACCATAACTTACGCCAGTATCTTTCTTTATTTGGTAACCTGATATATTTTTATTATTAATCAATTTTTCTATTGTCTGAAATAATTCATTATAGCTGTTCATTAAAATGGAATGAGACGAGAGTCTTTATATAAAAATTAATAAAATAACTAGTATTAAAATACCTATAGTTAAAGCAAATGAAATTCTTTGTCTTATTTTCCTTTTCATTTATATCACTCCCCATTATAATAAAAGGTAAGGCACCCCCTTTGGGGGCTTACCTTAGAACATCTTACGAAGAAATTCTATGAGTAGTATTATGAAAGTGGCGATTTTCAGGTAGTACTCAATTTCTTCACGATGTTCTTTTTTTATTCTTTCCTTTCGTCTCATTCCCTCACCTCCTATATATATTATAACTCATATGAGTTATAATAGCAATATATTTCCCTACTTTTTTCATTTCTTCGCAAAAAACAACCTACTAAAATTAATAGGTCATTACAATTTAATCTTTGTCTTCGTCTTTATGTGCTAACAGTTTATCAATATCCATTTTACTTAGTGCCATACAAAAACCACGCTCATTTAGAACGCGGTTTATTTTTTACAATTCGTTTTTAACATCTTGTAGCGTATATTCGAATTGTTGATGTTCTTCAATTTCTTCGTTGTCGAATTTACTGTTTAGGTCTTCATTTTTAATTAATTCTAAAATGTAATCTTTGTCTTTTTGCCATTCTGGACTGATTTCATATAAGTAAAAGCTTTCTCCCTCCTTTGTGATAATCTCTAACGCTTTATCTTGTTTTTTCATATCTACTACATAAGTTAAATTGTAGGTAACATCGCTAATAATTCATTTTTAACATTGTCTATTATCACAATGAGTTGTTTATCTTGTTTATCGTCTTCTATACCAATTCGCTTTTTTACATTTTCTAAAAAGTTCATTTAGCCACCAACTTATCCAGTTGTAACTGTAGTAGCTTTATCATCTTTAACTTTTACTTTGACTACTGCGTCAATATTTTCAGGGAATAATTTTAATGCTGACATTAAAACTGTTTCTGATGTTAAACGGTTAGATTGAATATCATGTAAAACACCAACAAATCCAGTTTCATCTGTTGCAAAGTTAAATGCACGTCCTAATTCACCATTAGGATTTGCATATGCAACATTTAAGTTTTCAGCTACAGTCATCCAAACCTCGCCTTGCGGAACATCAGAAAGTTCAATCACTTTAACACTAACATAATCACTCAATAATCCCATGCCAAACAATGATCCGTTTGAAACAATTAAACCATTAGCAATATGTTCTGCAGTATCATCTGGATTAACAAAAGCAATTGGTGTAACTGCACCATCAAGCACAGTAGTTAATCTAGCACGTCCTTTAGCTAATGCCCCTTGCAAATTCTTAGCTTGTAATGCTCGTTTGCCACTATCTAATTCTGTACCTGCAGCAGAACCTAATGCACTAGCAAAATCTGTTCTAATTTTCTTTTGTGCGTGTCTAATTAGTTCATGATCTGTTTTATTAACTGCGATATCAAAACCATGAGCTTGAATTGCTTCTGCTGGTGTAGCTTTACGATATTTGTCAAACGTTAATTCAATTGTGTTAACCAATGTACGTTTAACTTTTGTTAACGGAATTTCATCGCCCTCAGCCACTGTTTTATTACTTGGTTCTTCTACACTAAATTTATACATTTTAACGTTTGAACCAATATTCATTGGTAATTTGTTTGTTACCCCTAAAATTTCTAATAACTTATTAATATTGTCTCCAAGTCTATTCGCAAAATCAATAGACTTCGCTTTACCTAAAGCTTCTGTATTTGATAAATTTGTCTCTACTGTCATACTTTTTACCTCCTAATTTATGAAAATAAATTGATATTGTTCGCAATTGCGTTTTGACGTTGTACGTCATCTTTAATTGCCATAATATCTTCCTTTGTCATTCCACTGGTTTGTGTGTTAACTGGAGAGTTTTGTCTCAATGCTTTTTCAACATTAGATTGAACCATTTTATTTAAAAGATTAGAAAAAGTTTCAACATTCTTTTTAGTGTCCTCTGCATTTGAAGTAACTAACATATCTAATAAAGGTTCCTCAGTCACATCGATGCCTTCTTTATTTAACATCAATCGTGCTTCAGCTTTCATCTGTGATTTAGCATCTCTTACTTTATATTCTTCGAGTTGCTTAGTTAACTTTTCATTCTCATATTGTAACTGTTGATCTTTATTCATTTTAGCTAGCTTTTGAGCTTCTTTGACTGCTTCTGCTTTTTCATCTTCTTTTTGCTTTAAACGACGTTGTAATTCAGAATTTAATCGTTGATTAAACTCTTCTTCTGAATAAACTTTTTCCGGTGTGTCTTGTTTTTCTTGTCCTTCAGATGTTTGTGCATTGTCCTCTGGTTCTTCTGCGAAAAACTGTAACTTTAATTTCAACATGTTGGTCTTCTTAGTTTGCATATTTTACACCTCATATATTTACTCTTGATTAGTTTTAAGTCATGCATGGTTCGGACTTAACACTTGCACCTTTTAACGCCTTAAGCATGGTTTGGGCATAAAAAATAACCTTCCGAAGAAGGTTAAAAAATCGTATAAAAATAGCACCACTTTCTATTTATCTATGTAGAAAGGATGCTATTTAATACCAAGCAACTAAATATTCTTCAGGAAATTCATTTTTGCTTATAAAATATCTAATCGCTTGAAATGCTTTGTTTCTATATATCATATAATCTTTTGTTATTTCATCTTTAGATAATATGAACTCAATAACCTCTGAATTTTTTTTATTTAAAGTTACTTTGCCTCTCCCCTTTTTTAAATCATCTTGTGGCAAATATTCATAACTAATTATTCTCTCATCTTCTTTTATTTTATTTAAAGTTAACATTGAACTCACCTTATTTATTAATATAACTTGCATAATCATACTTTTTCTCAACATAATTATGTGCCTCTGTATAAGAATAATTATACTTATTCATCAAATAGTGTTCAAGCGCTTCATGACGCAATAATATAAAATCTTGCTCTTTTATATTCTTTCCTTCCCTTAAACGTTGCCAACTTAAAGCTATATTAAAGTCCGGGAAAAATTTCTCTTTTTTATTTCCTAATTCATAGATGTTTTCAAATAAATGTTCATAAACTCTTTCTATTAATTTTTGATTATATCCAGTATTATTTGATATTATTTCAATTTCTCTTTTTTTATTTCTATTTAGCACTGATTTATAATATTTTATTGCATGCTTATCTCTTTTTAAGTGGTAAGGATTATTTAAATCATTCAGTGCTCCTGATTGTTTTTTAGAATTGGAACCATTGCTTGTTTTATACTTGCCTTTACGTTCTTTAAAGAACTTATCCCTCCAGTTTCCTACATGAGGTACTGTTGTACTTCTACACCATGGGTGCATAGGAGGTGCATTAATACCTGGAACCATATCTTTAACTTTAAAAACTTTACCATTTAATGAGTGACATATTTTAGATGTCTTATTATCTATTTTAGCTACATATTTGTACTCTCCACCTTGACCCAATTCTTTTAAATAAGTTAGCTTTTGCGATTCTGATTGTACTCTTGCAGATTCAGTAATTAATAAACATTTAGCGTTATAGGTTGTAGCGTCTGTTTTCTTTTTGAAATCTGATATATATTCATTAGGATGTCGGCCACGTACAACTACATTACTAGTGACACGCTCAACTTCTTTTTGAACAACAGCCATATCTTTCCACAAACGAGTTGACCACTTAACCCCTTTAAAGTTACTATTCACTACTGCACTAATTTCAGTATCATCAATTTTAACGTGCTCACCTAATATATGTGCTTGCCTTTCTACTTCTCTATCCACAGCTTCGACAAGCTTTTCTTCAATTTTATCTTGTAAATCACTACCTGAACTTTTGATGATTAAATCTAACTGTTGCTTAAGAAGTTGTTCTCTAGATACTTTCATTGACAAGTTATATAGTTTTAATGCTTTATTAGCCTCATCACTAAAATCTTTTCTTTCAACATATTGCTTTGCTTTATTACGAAAAGCTAAAACATCAAATTCATCAGCTTTTTTCTTAACTTCTTGAATATTTAATCCAGTATCTAGCGCATATTTTGCATAAAATGCTAACAATTCTTTAGATATCTCAGCATACATTTGTATAACTAGCCGTTCTAATTCAATCGCTGCTTGAGCATCTGCTAGAGATTCGGCGTTTATGACGTTCTGGGCGCGTTCTAGCCAATACTCTATATTATTGGGCATTATTATCAGTCATTTCCTTTTCGTCGCTAAAATGGCCGTTAAAATGCGAATTATCAGCTTGTTCTCTAACTTTATTCTGCTCATCATGCATTTTCTTAATCTCATCATTAGGATTATCGATAATTGGTAATAATTTCAATCTTGTTTGTTCAGAAACGCCACCATTTAAAGCATTGAATGCTTCAATTGCTTCAGATAAAGATTTAGGCAAGTTAGGTGTGAATGTAATTTCAATCTTTGAAACCTTCCAAGTCACAACTGCCATTGTGATAAGGAAGGTTATTTTAATTAGAAACTTCATCCTTATTCACCTCGAATTTTAAATATAAAGCTAAACTTTCGTTTTACGTAAGTCTTGGCTAAAAAAAATATCTCTTCCCTCTTGTGGTGTCAATTCTAGGGCGAAATAAATACCGTTAATAACTGAATATGATGGTCTATTTTTACCATGTATTACATTAGATAATGTATCTCTATTAACACCAATCTCAGCGATAACGTTTTAATATTAAAGTCCTTTAATGCCATTTTAGATTTAAGAAGTTTAGTATTAATTAACATCGTTTTCACCTACTTTCGTTTTACGTAAGTAATGATATCATAGTCTTACAAAAATAGTCAAGCATTATACGAAAGTTTTTCGCGTTAAACATTGCAAATAACGAAAGTTTTCCGTATAATATAA
>NZ_KV840185.1:0-18052 GCF_001839145.1 Staphylococcus sp. HMSC62D11
GTCATTCAGTTTTCAATGTTCATTTCTTACCGACGAGAATTAATTATACTAGCTATAGCCATAAAAGTCAACAACTATATATAATTAATTTTTATTTGAAATGCTAAGTTGATTTGCTCAACAAATAAATACTATACAAGATGAGTGTCTTTATCACAATAGTAAAAATTACACCTATTCATTTACATTTAAAATACGTCTCACCATAAAGCGAACAACATTTTGATTAGAGAGTAAATAGTTCGCCTATCCACTCGATTTTTGTATGAAAATTTATAAATATAGTCATAATACTGCATTTTTACAAACTTTAGTTTGTAGCAAATTTTTATGAAAAAATTAAAAAAAGCCAATTAAGTCGCTCTAAAACATATAAGTTCTTAATCTATCAGAATTAATATATGTTAAGCGCGCCTTATTGGCTCAACTCATTTACTACATTTCAGTTCTTCCAGTGATTGCTTTTGAAAGTGTGACTTCATCTGCATACTCTAAATCTCCACCAACTGACAAACCTTGTGCAAGTCTTGTTACTTTAATGCCTATTGGTTTAACAAGTCTAGAAATATACATCGCTGTCGATTCACCTTCAAGATTTGGATTCATTGCTAATATAAGCTCTTTCACTTCTTCATCTTTTAATCTTTCTATTAATGAAGGGATGTTTATATCTTCAGGCCCAATACCATCCATTGGCGATATAGAACCATGTAAGACGTGATAAAGCCCTTTATACTCCCGCATTTTTTCCATAGCAATAACGTCTTTATCATCTTCGACTACACAAATCACTGTCCGATCCCTTTGCTTATCTTCACAAATATAGCAAGGGTCATTTTCTGTGATATGTCCACAAACACTGCAATAAGTTAACTCTCTTTTGACATCAACAAGTGCCTTCGCAAATTGAACTACGTCGTCTTCTTTCATATTTAGAGTATGAAAAGCCAGACGTTGAGCCGTCTTAGGACCAATGCCTGGTAATTTCATAAAACTGTCTATGAGTTTAGATATAGGTTCTGGATAATGCATGAGTTATCACATTCCAGGAATGTTTAGGCCTTGTGTATGTTTACCTAAGCGCTCTTGTGTTAGCTCATCAGCTTTGTTCATTGCTTCATTCGTAGCTGCTAAAACTAAATCTTGTAGCATTTCAATATCATCTGGATCAACAGCTTCTTCTTTAATTTCAACATCAACTACTTCTTTATGTCCAGTTACAGTTACAGCTACCATACCACCGCCAGCTGTACCTACAATACGCTCATCTTTAAGCTTTTCTTGTTCTTGAGCCATTTTCTTTTGCATTTTTTGCATTTGTTTCATCATTTGTTGCATATTTCCGCCACCGCGCATAATATCATTTCCTCCTTGAATAAACATCTATTTGTTCAAATTATACTTTTATTTCATTATACATACGAAAATAACTGTTGTCATGTCTTACTCTTCATCAACAAGATGCACGGTTTCATCTCCAAATAAGTCTCGCGCTTTTTGTGCGACATCAGTGGGTTGTGATTGTTCTCTCGTCTTAGTTTGCTGTGATGATTCATCCTGTGTTTCATGTTGCTCACCATTATGATTTTTGCGCTGTTGTATATATTCAGATCTGACTCTTAACCATTGATCAGATGGTACACCAACAACTTGGACGTTCTTATTGATAATCTCACAAACAACACTTTCTATATTATTTCTTTTTTCTACATCCTTATTGACTATTTCACAATGAATTTCTTCCTCAAATTTCACTAGTACATTTGTTTCACTTGCAGCCACTGGTTCGGAATTCTGTAGCAAGCTTACTAATGATTTTCTATCGTTATTTTTAGCATGGTCAATAACGTCATTCCAACGCCCTTTTAACAGTTTAATATCTTCTTTATTTGCATTATCTAATACTTTAGTAATCTTGCTCATTGAAAATGCATGTTTCACTTCTACATTACTTCTTGTTGCACGTTGAGCAGTTGGCTTTTGTGGTTTAGCAATAACACCTTGGGCTTTAAGTGTCTTAAGTTCATTTTCAAGTTGTTCCATTCTTTGTAACAAAGCATCATTTGTTGGTTGTGTTACCGCAGCTGGTGTAGCAACATTTTGGACATTTTCTGGACTGGTTTTCATCATTTCTGCAATTTTTACTAATAAAACTTCGAAATGTACGTTCTGATTGACACTAAAACGAATAGAAACAAGCGTATCATTAATAATATCAATCATATGGTACAACATTTCTAAATCAAAATCTGCTAATGCATCATATGTCATTGACTCGTCTGCTGTTTTACTCATGATGGTATCTCTGACAAAATAAATCATATCATTGATAAGGCGATTAACCTCTTTACCTTCAGAAATAAAATGATGGTAACGGGTGAACGCTTCACGCACATCGCCATTAACAATATCCTTAAATAAATCATTAAGTGCCGCTTCGTCTACACTTCCTGTTACGTCTAAAGCGTCTTTCAGTGTTAAGTGGTCATCTCCAAACGCAATGGCCTGATCCATAATACTTAATGCATCCCGCATGCCACCTTCAGATGCTTTAGCTATAAATTCTAGGGCTGCAATATCATAATCGATTTGTTGTTCATCAGCCACAAAGCGCAACCGTTCTACGATTTGCTCACTATTAATGGCTTTAAAATCAAATCTTTGTGCCCTAGAAATGATTGTCGGAGGAATTTTGTGAGGTTCTGTTGTTGCTAATATAAAAATCGCATGTGCAGGTGGCTCTTCTAACGTTTTTAACAACGCATTAAATGCCCCTGTAGTTAACATGTGAACCTCATCTATAATATAAACTTTGAATTTCGATTCACTAGGTGCATACTTCACTTTATCTCTAATATTTCTTATTTCATCTACGCCATTATTACTTGCCGCATCAATTTCGATGACATCGGAGTTAGTGCCTGTCGTAATGCCCTTACATATCGCACATTCATTACAAGGCTCACCATCATTACTATTTAAGCAATTGATTGCTTTTGCAAACACTTTAGCAATACTTGTTTTTCCTGTACCTCTTGGGCCACTAAAAATATAGGCATGTGATTGCTTACCTTTTGATATCGCGTTTTTCAGCGTTTGCGTTACGTGTTCTTGTCCAACAACATCGGAAAAGCTTTGAGGTCTGAACATTCGATACAATGCCTGATAATTCACTTCTACACCTCCATAAACAATTACTCATTATTATATCATGGGTTCTCCATTTTATATCAATTCATTTATACTACATCTGCATCTTTTACTTTTCCATGCGGATAGTCTGTTAATTGATCCCATAAAAACTTCACTTGTAGCTGTTCTAACGTACTTTCGTCGGAATAAATATCGTAAATTTCTGCCTTTTCATAGCCCAACTGTTCAAAATAATCAGGCGCTCCAGATACAATGATCGTATTAAAATTTTCTGCTCTAGCACGTTCTTCAACAGCATTTACTAAAGCTTTGCCGATTCCTTGACCTCTTACTTCTGGATCTACGGATAATGATGCAAGTTCAAGTGCAGGATACTTCGCATCTTGCGCAACGATATTAATTTTACTTAACATAACATGTCCTACTACTACAGCTGCTTCATCTTTAGCAATTACTTCTAGTTCATATTGGTAACTTGGCGACTGTCTTAACCTTGCTACTAGCGCTCTTTTTGCTTTACCTTTTTTCGGATTTTCTGTATAACTTTGTTCGATTTTTTCTAGCGTCTGAGTATAATCTACTTCAGTTAAGGTGCTTAAATATACTTGCATATATCCTCCTGAACATTGTATGCATAGACGCAAATACATGCACTTTCATTATATAGCACATAGTTAAAATGAAATGCATCAGCATAGCTTTAATTTATAACAGTTTAAATGTATCAAATTTTTGCTATATTCGCTATTTTGATCAAAAGGGCAGTAGTAAAATCATATTTCATCACAAAGATTTTGTAACTTTGCTTCTGGAAATGCATTGTGCCATTCCTCTCTGTTGAGGCTCCGAAAATGTAATTAGAGGCTGAGTTATTAAATATATCTCAGCCTCCTCGTATTGTATTTATTTATAGTAAAGTTTTGATTGTATATAAAAAGCCGCACACCTCTGAATCGAACACAATTCATAAACGTTACCGAAGTCGACAGCTAAATCTCGGCTACCCTACGGCACATATGAGGATCCACTTAATGCTGCTTCCGTCAGGACCTGACATGATTCATGGGTTCATATTGCATAGGACCGAAATCTTCAAACACTACGTGCTTCGGGCAGACTTCACAAAATTGTGCCCTCAACAAAGGAATTAAGTCTCGCATAAAGCGGATTTCGAGTATAGGGAACCGCTACCTCCCCACCTAGCACGGCAAGAATTATATTACTATAAATAAGCATTGATATGCAAGTGTAATGTCTATCATTTAGAATAGATGCGTAATCAATAAATCACATTTTTAATAGTTGTGATAACGTCGTGAAAATTCTTTAAAAGTGAAATCTGTAGCAATATGCTTTGAAATATTATATTGAAAAGCTGTCGTATCTTTAAGATAAATAATACTTCTAACTGTTGCCGAATATGGTGGCTCAACATTTCCAAATATACTTAACTCATAATCATTAAATGCTTCGAAGGTAATCGCTTTACATGAATAACTAATTTGTAAGTTGAGTTGTTGCTCAATATAATTATATATCGAATCCTCTACAACTTCTCGACTCAAACTTGGTACTTGGGATGCCAAAAAGAAATCTTCATCTAATATTTTAACTTTCCCATCAATACTTCGAGTACGTACAATGTGTAGAAGTCTTTCATAGTTTCTCAACCCTAATTTTTCTTTAACAACTGGGAATTCATGTGCATAACATGTTTCGTTGAGAAGCATTTCCGTATGGTGGGTGAGCCCTAATTGTTCCTTTATTTCTTTAAAACTAATTAAATCCGAAAATGGGAATTCCGTTACGCCTCGATATATAACAACAGAGCCCTTACCTCTTATTTTCTGAATCATACCATCAGCTACTAATAAATCTAAAGCTTTTCTCACTGTTTCACGTGAAGCTTTATTTATATTCATTAACTCATGTTCCGATGGTAATTGACTCCCTTTAGTATAACTTCCATTCAAAATGGCTGTTTTTAATTGGTTATAAATTTTTGTGAATTTCTTAATTGTCACTTGGTTCACCAATTCCTTATCTATAATTCTTGCTCAACCACCAACGCTCCATATCCAGTTATTTGTCGGTTTGATATTTCCCCGTTTCTAATAATTGTTTTTCCTTTAATGTTTAAATCTTCTGGTAATCGTACTGGTTGCTGTGAAAAGTTAGCGACAACTAACCATGAAGTTGCTTGATAATTACGTCGATATATAAACAACTTGTCATGTGCCATATATAGCGCTTCTATATTTCCGTAAGTCACAATATCATATTGGTGTCGAATGTCAATCAATTGTCGATATGTTTGTAAAATAGATTGCTTATCTTGCATCGCTTGTTGAACATTTACTTGTTCATAATTTTGTGCTAAATCAATCCAAGGCTTACCTGTAGTGAAACCTCCATAAGCTTCATTATTCCATTGCATAGGTGTGCGTGAATTATCTCGAGACTTTTGCCCTAAAATCGTAAGCGCCTCTACATCACTTTCACCCTGTGCAGTTAATTTTTCATACGCATTATGAGATTCAATATCGCGATATTGTTCTATAGTAGTAAAATGTGGATTGGTCATACCGATTTCTTCACCTTGATAGATGTACGGTGTCCCTTGAAGCATATGCAACACAATTGCTAACATTTTAGCACTGGCTTGGCGATTTTCTTCAGTCGAATCATCTCCAAAACGTGACACGACACGTGGTTGATCGTGATTACACCAGAATATCGCGTTCCAACCCCCACCTTGATAAATGCCTATTTGCCATTCCATCAAAATTTCCTTCAACTTGAGAAAGTTTAACTTAGCATTTGACCACTTTTCACCATTAAGATAATCAACTTTGAGGTGATGGAAATGAAATACGCTGTTAAGTTCTTGACGCTCTGGTTTAGTATATTTAATGCAATGTTCAATCGTTGTTGATGACATCTCACCAACTGTCATCATTCCTTTATCGCCGAAAGTATTGCGGTTTAACTCATGTAAATACTGATGAACACGTGGTCCATCCGTATAAAATTCTTTTCCAATTTTTGATGAATCTTTAAATTCACCTTTAGATATAAGATTAATAACATCAAAACGGAAGCCATCTACCCCAAATTTAATCCAGTAATTAACAATATCATATAACGCTTGACGTACCTTTTCATTTCCCCAATTCAAATCAGCTTGTGTTACATCGAAAAGGTGAAGATAATACGCATCAGTCTTCTCATCATATTGCCATGCATTTCCACCAAACTTTGATTCCCAATTCGTCGGTGACCCATCTGGAGATGTTTTAAAAAAATAAAAATCACGATACGGGTTGTCTTTTGAACTGATTGCTTGTTTAAACCATTCATGTTCTGTAGAAGTATGATTAATGACAATATCTAACATAACTTTTAGATTACGGTCATGTGCTTCAGAAATCAATGTTTGAAAGTCTTCTATGGTGCCAAATCGTTCATTGATTTTAAAATAATTACTAATATCATAACCATTATCATTCATAGGTGATTCATAAATCGGGGTTAACCAAATATAATCAACACCTAAATATTGTATATAGTCCAGTTTGTCAATGATACCTTGTAAATCTCCTTCACCACTCCCAGTTGTATCGTTAAAAGATTTCGGATAAATTTGATAAACTACGGATTTTCTCCAGTCATTGTTTGCCATGTCCTGCTCCTTTTTATATGTTATTCGTATAGAAAAACGCATCTCGGTTATAATGATTAATCTATACGTCGTTCAAATTATTTTTCTGCTTCTGGAGGTGTTACAATTTTTTTCGTTTTTTCATGACTAAATTTTGCTAAAAATACCGTTAATATTGCTGGAATCACTAATGCTGCAATAGTTATAGGAAGATATACCGGCCACCAAAATTGATGTTGAATAGAGATAAATGCAGGAAATCCGCCTACACCTACATTACCTAGCACTCGATTCGCCCCCACAAATGCACCTAGTATCGCTGATGTTGATATCGCTGCTACAAATGGATATTTTAGAGGTAAGTTCACCCCAAACATTGCTGGCTCTGTTACCCCAAGAATGCCTGAAATACTTGAAGTTAATGCTAATCCCTCTTCTTTAACCATTTTGCGTCGTTTATACACATACCAAGCTCCAAATGCTGCTGAACCTTGACACATGTTTGAAATAGCAACAATTGGCCATAGATAAGTGCCTCCCAATTTACTGCCCATCAATTGAAAGTCAACTGCTAAGAACATATGATGTAACCCTGTAATAACAAGCGGGCCATAAAGTAATCCATATAAGAAGCCTCCTAGCCATCCAGCATGTTCAAATACAAATTGTATTGCACCTGTAATACCAGTACCAATGACTAATGCAATTGGACCTATAATGACAAATGCTAAAAAGCCGGTAACTAAAAGCGCAATAGGCCCTACCACCAACATCTTAATGGAATCATGAACTACCTTATTTAATGCTTTTTCAATTTGTGCCAATACATATGCTGCAAACAACACTGGCAAGACTTGTCCTTGATAATTTAATTGTTTAATTTCTAAACCAAATAAATGCCATGTAGGAATATGTCCCTTGCCAATATCATATTGAGAGACCAGTTGTGGATGCATTAATATGAGTCCAAGTACTAATCCTAAGATAGGACTTCCCCCAAATACACGCATACTACTCCACCCAATAAGTGCAGGTAAGAAAATAAAAGCCGTACTAGCAATCACATTAACGATATTAGAAATATCTCCTAATTGCTGATATTGTTCGACTAATGGCTTAGACCCAAAAAGCCCTTTCATCGTTAATAAGTTGTTAATTCCCATCAATAAACCCGCTGTAACTAATGCAGGTAAAATTGGAATAAAAATATCTCCTAATAACTTAATCAGCCGTTGTAAAGGATTCCCTTTTTTTGCAGCTGCTTGCTTAGCTTCATCTTTGGAAACCTCTTCAACACCCGTTTCATCTATAAAGTGCTTATATACTTCCTCTACTGTTCCTGGTCCAATAACAATTTGATACTGATGATCTGCTTTAAATTGCCCTTTGACCAATGGATTGTCACTTAACATGTCTTTATTTACTTTATTATCATCTTTAAGCACGATTCTTAATCGAGTCACACAATGCGTTGCTGCATCAATATTTTCTTTACCACCAATTGCTTGTACAATGTGCTGCACACCTTTTCTATTTACAGCCAAGTTAGCCACTTCCTTTTTATCTTTGCTTCAGTATAACTTGTCTAGACAAGTTATGTAAAGGCTTTCATTATTGAAGTGGTTTGTTTTTAAAATAATCTCTTAGGATACTATAACTCAAATTATTTAACGATGTTGATTTTCCTTTTCAGTAATTCATTAGTAAATGGTTTAGTTCACACTTCTTTTTTGACTTATTCAATATTTTAACTATTCACTTAACACGTAAAAAAGCAAGCCCTTATTAACTAAGCGCTTGCATTAAATATCTATTAGTCTTGGATTTTAAATATAATGGCGGAGGAAGAGGGATTCGAACCCCCGCGGGCCGTTAAGCCCCTGTCGGTTTTCAAGACCGATCCCTTCAGCCGGACTTGGGTATTCCTCCAATGAACACAATAAACATCTTATTATAGCGTTCATTAAAAGTCAATATTATTTTATATGTTGTGCCATGTTTTTTTGAGTTAAATAATGATGGACTGCTTTAGCAACTCCACGTCCTTCTCTAATAGCCCACACAACCAAACTTTGTCCGCGTCGCGCATCTCCAGCAGCAAAGATATGCGGATGATTTGTTTGATAATTTATGTCATCGGCTACTATTTTATTGCGTTCTGTAGCAATATGAAATGCATGTGGCACTGTATTTTCTGTACCAACAAATCCAATGGATAGCAACACTAAGTCTGCTGGCCAGTGACGTTCTGTACCATCAACGATTGACATACCATTTTCTGTTTGCTCTAAAACTTGTGTAAAGACACCTCTAACATATCCTAAATGATCTACATCATAGCGCATAGTTTGAACACCATAAGCACGTGGTTCTTTACCAAAGCGTGCTTCATATTCTTTATGGGCATAATCCATTTTGAATACTGGCATCGCAAGTGGCCATGCTGTATTGTAATCAACGGTCATCTTTTCTGGCAACCGTGTATATTTATTGAACTGAACCACAGACTTACAGTTTTCACGTAAAGCCGTAGCTACGCAGTCTGCTCCTGTATCACCTGCGCCAATAACAATAACATTTTTATTTTTTGCCGTAATAGTTGGCTGATTTATTTCACCATTTAACACCTGCATTTGTTCAGTTAGATAGTCCATAGCAAAATGAATTCCAAAGCCCATCCGTCCTTCTAATGGTAAATCTCTAGCCTGTTGGGAACCTGTACATAGAATAATAGCATCAAACATATCTTCTAACGTTGTTTTGCTGATATCTACCCCCACCTCAACATCAGTCTTAAAGCATATACCTGCTTCTTCCATTAATGCAATACGGCGGCGAACTACATTCTTGTCCAATTTCATATTAGGAATACCATACATCAGCAAACCACCAGGCTCGTGGGCCTTTTCAAATACTGTAACCTGATATCCTTGATAGTTTAATTCCTCAGCAGCAGTTAAACCAGCCGGTCCACTACCAACTATAGCCACCGATTGATTTCTAGAGGTACGAGGGTATTTAGGTGAAACCCAACCATGCTCATAAGCTTCATCAATAATAGTGCGCTCAATTCCTTTTATAGCAACTGATTCTCTATTGATTTTCATAACACATGAGTTTTCACATGGTGCTGGACAAACTCGGCCAGTAAATTCCGGAAAATTATTTGTTTCTTTTAGACGCTCATAAGCACTTTTAAAGTCTTGATGATACACTAAATCGTTCCATTCAGGAATGTAATTACCAATAGGGCAGCCTATCGTTTCTTTGCCATAAGGTAGCCCCGTCTGACAAAAAGGTGTGCCACAATCCATACATCGAGCACCTTGAATCCTTGCTTCCTCTTTAGTAAAACGTTGTTGAAATGGCTGATGATTTAACAGTCGATCTGCTAATGATAATTCCGTCAGCGATTGTTTGTCATACATCATAAAACCCTTATATTCCCCCATGACCATCGCTCCTTCCATCAATACACTAACGTCGGTTGCAATGCTTTATCTATCGACGTGCTATCATCATTAAAAGCCGCCAATAATGCATCAGCATCACTGCTATACTGACGTCGTTTTATCTCGATTTTTTGCATCATTAATTCATAATCTTTTGGTATCACTTTAACTGCACGTGACTCTATTTGGTCAAACTGTTTAAGCACATCACGTGCTTTCGTACTATTTGTATAGGCGATGTGTGCCTCTAGCATTTGACGGATTAATGCTTGTTCTTCTTGATGTACAACTTGTTTAAATGCCAAAGTCTCTAGTGCATGTGTAGCTTTGAATGCTTCAACATCACTCGGGAAGACATAACATACACCACCACTCATACCTTGACCAAAGTTTTTACCTACGTCTCCTAGTATGAGCACGTGTCCTCCTGTCATATACTCTAGGCCATGATCTCCGATTCCTTCTACAACAACATTCACACCGCTATTACGAATACAAAATCGTTCGCCAGCACGACCATTAATATACGCCTCTCCGGCGGTAGCACCATAAAAACAAACATTTCCTACAATAATATCTTTTTCTCTTTCAGGTTTTGGTGCTTTAATACAAATTTTGCCACCTGACAACCCTTTACCAACATAGTCATTTGCATCACCAGTATGTTGTATTGTTAATCCTTGTGGCGCAAATGCTGCTATACTTTGCCCAGCATGACCAGATGTTTTTACTATAATGGTATCTTCTGGCAAGCCATCCGGACCATAGTATTCTGTTATCGTACTACCCGTAATAACACCAACATCACGTTGTTCATTATGAATAACATATGTCCCCTCAAAGTGTTGGCCTTCTTTAATTGCGATTTGTGCATCGTAGTACAAACTACTTAAATCAAAACCTTGTTCTAAATGATGTTGTTGCATCATCTGTTGATAATTCACACCAGCTATTGGTTCAAGTAGTGGCAACAAATCTAAGGTTGCCGCTTTAGATCTTGGCGGTATATCCGTTGCACGCTCAAGCAAGTCTGTACGACCAATCAAATCTTCTACGCGTTTTAAACCTAGAGAAGCTAAAATTTCCCGCATTTCTTCTGCGATAAAATACATAAAATTCACGACATGTTCTGCTTTGCCATTAAATAATGCACGCAAATCCTTATTTTGAGTAGCAATACCCACGGGACAAGTATCTTTATGACACACCCGCATCATGACACATCCCAACACAACAAGTGGTGCCGTAGCAAAACCAAACTCTTCAGCACCTAATGCGCAAGCAAGTGCAACATCTCTACCTGTAAGTAATTTACCGTCCGTTTCAATTTTGACACGACTACGTAAATCATTAAGCTTTAACGTTTGATGTGTTTCTGCTAACCCAATCTCCCAAGGTAATCCTGCATGTTGTATACTCGTTTTTGGTGAAGCACCTGTACCACCATCATAGCCACTGATTACGATCTTATCGGCAAAAGCTTTTGCGACGCCAGAAGCAATCGTACCAACGCCTGATTTCGATACTAATTTTACCGCCACATCCGCATTTCTATTTGCATTTTTTAAATCATGAATCAATTGTGCTAAATCCTCAATCGAATAAATATCATGATGCGGTGGTGGTGAAATAAGTCCAATCCCAGGTGTTGCACCTCTCACCTTGGCAATCCAAGGATATACTTTACTGCCTGGTAATTGTCCTCCTTCACCTGGTTTAGCACCTTGAGCAACTTTAATCTGTAACTCTTTTGCATGTTGTAAGTATTCACTTGTTACGCCAAAACGACCGGATGCTACTTGCTTTATGGCACTAGATATATTACTGCCATCTGCTTGCTGTTTATAGCGGTAAGCATGTTCTCCACCCTCACCACTGTTGCTTTTTCCACCTAACTGATTCATAGCTTTGGCTAAAGTCTCATGTGCTTCTGCCGAAATTGAACCATAACTCATTGCGCCTGTATTAAATCGTCTTACAATCTCTTCTGCTGATTCTACCTCTTCAATTGAGATTGGGTGCTGTTGTTTAAACGTTAGTAAGTCTCTGATATGGTCAAACCGTTTGCTATGAACTGCAGCAGTAAATTCTTTGAATTGTTGGTAGTCATTTTCGCGACATGCGTGTTGTAACTTGAAAATAGTCAATGGATTAAATACATGGTGCTGTCCTTGTTGTCTCCATTGAAATACACTTCCTGAAGGTAAATAATCTAAGTGTCGTTGTTGCTGTGCTTTATTTTCTGCTTCTATTTGTGCTATGGATAACCCTGATAGCTTAGACGGCGTGCCTGGGAAATAGCGTTCAATAACTTCATGAGACAAACCAATTGCTTCAAAAATTTGAGCACCGTGATAACTTTGTACCGTTGAAATACCCATTTTAGCCATGACTTTTATGACGCCTTCAGATAAAATTTGAGTATATGTTTCGACATTATTTGAAACTTTACCTGTTAGCTTTTTCTGTACTGTCAACTGTTCAATGGTTGCTTGCGCAAGATATGGTACTACCGCATTCGCTCCGTAGCCTAATAAGCACGCAACATGATGAACTTCTCTTGTTTCTCCGCTATAAGCCACGATACTTGTATTCATGCGTAAATTTTCTTTAATGAGTAGCTGATGAATATAGCTGGTTGCAAGTAATATAGGCAAGGCATATGCTGTTTTCTGGCTCAACAAACTATCATCTAATACGAGAATTTCAGCGCCATCTTTAACTGCTTCAATGGCCTGTTGACCAAGCAATTCAAGTGCATCTGCAAGCACATTTGTATATAAGGTAGATAATCGTACTGTCTTGAACTCACTCGATTCAATATATTCAAGCTGACTAGGTGTCAATACAGGTCTTTGTAATTGAATTCGCTTTAGCGCTTCCGGCGTCGGATGTAATATATTCCCCTCTGCACCTAGGTAAGACAGTTCACTTGTTACTATTTTCTCACGATAAGCATCAATGGGTGGATTAGTAACTTGTGCAAATAATTGCTTAAAGTAATTGAATAAACTTTGTGGTTGTTCATTTAATACAGCTATTGGCACATCATAACCCATGGCACCAATTGGATCTTTCTTGCCAGTCACAAGTTCACTCATATATTTATTAATATCTTCTTTGGTATAGCCAAATTGTTGTTGTAACTTAAATATTGTTGTTTCAGATAAACACGATGATTGATAACCTATTTGTTCCAAGTGTAAATCAATTTTATGCTTTGCAAGCCACGCTTTATAAGGATATTGTGTTGCTATTCGTGATTTCAGCTCATTATTTTCAATTACTTGCTGTGTCTCAAAATCCACAAGCAATAATTTACCTGGATTTAACTGCCCTTTATAAGCGACATTCGCTTCTGGAATATCAACCACACCAACTTCAGAAGAAAAAACAATATAATTATCCTTTGTAATCGTATAACGTCCAGGTCTCAAACCATTACGATCTGTTAAAGCGCCTATTTTATCGCCGTTACAAAACGATATCATTGTTGGTCCGTCCCAAGGTTCCATCAAGTAGCTATAAAATTCATAAAATG
The DNA here is from genome assembly GCF_001839145.1 of Staphylococcus sp. HMSC62D11. NCBI lineage: Bacteria > Bacillati > Bacillota > Bacilli > Caryophanales > Staphylococcaceae > Staphylococcus > Staphylococcus sp. HMSC62D11. Next base: position 13,808 of record NZ_KV840185.1, read on the forward strand.
CACGCACCGTTGCATCATTTGCTTTGTTATGTTGCCATGGTTCTGGTATAAGGAGCATCGCTGCTTGTTCAGGTTCCATAGCAAGTGTTAAAAATTCTAACGCATTGTCAACAATAGCAGAATCACTACCATCTTCATCTACAATCTGGCAAATCTTATGTGCATCATTCGGAAATAATGTTTGGATCAGTTGTCGTTGACGCGCCCGCATCCAGTTCACATTCCCTTGAATGGTGTTAATTTCTCCATTATGCATTAGCATACGGTTAGGATGTGCCCGTTTCCAACTTGGGAATGTATTCGTGCTAAAACGAGAATGTACCAATCCAAATTTAGACTGATAATCTGAATGTTGTAAATCCAAATATAACCCCTTAATCTGATCAGATCTCAGCCATCCTTTATAAACAATTGTTTTATGAGATAAGCTAGTAAAATAAAGTTCTAACCCCTGTTGTTCAGCTTCGTGTTCAATTTGTTTTCTTGCCAAATATAACTTTTTCTCGATATCTTGATGATTAGTAATGTCGACAAAGATTTGATAGACATATGGCATAGTCTTAGCTACATGCTGTGCTAATACCTCTTTATTTACAGGTACTTCACGATATCCTAGCACCTTTAGTCCTTCACTACGAAATAACAAATCTATCATTTTCTGATATCGTGTATTTACTATGACCTTTTGAGAAAAGAATAATCCTACCGCGTATTCCCCTTCACACGGAAGTTCAAAATCAACATGTTTATTAAAATAATCAAATGGTATTTCGGTCATTATTCCTGCGCCATCGCCTGTAATACCATCTGCGCCCACGCCACCGCGATGATCTAAACGACGTAACATTTCTAATGATTTGTCAACGATGTCATGCGAGCGTTTATTATCCATATTGGCATAAAAACCAATACCACAAGCATCATGTTCTTCTCGATAATCATATAATCCTCTTTTTATTGTTAAATCACACATGATGCATACCCCATTTTCAAGAATTTTCTGAATATTTATGTTAATATGCTTCACTATAATGTAAAATATTTATCTGTACAATATACGAATTCGATAATACCTTTCTAATTTTTAGAACAATGATAGTTAATGGAGGAATAGGCATGGAAATCAAACAATTAAAATATTTTTTAGAGGTAGCTAAAAGAGAACATCTTTCTGATGCTGCATTAGAACTAGATATCGCCCAGTCGGCAATTAGTCGGCAGATTCAACAATTAGAAGATGAGTTGCAAGTCAAACTATTTAAGCGTCAAGGTCGTAACATTCGTTTAACCACAGCAGGTAAAGACTTTGTTATTCATGCCACTAAATTATTAAATCAAGTAGATGAAACTTTGACATTATTCCGTCAACAAGAATCCAATAATCTTTATTCTATTAATCTAGGATATGAACAAGGCTATGTTGCTGAACGTATATTACCATTAATACAAACATTTGAACGTCAGTATGATAGTAAAATTATTCCACAACAAGTTTCTCAAGATTCCACGAAGCAGATATTAGTGGATGCGTTGGATGTTGCGATTACTGAGCTTACTCCAACGCTACAACAAAACAACGATTTAAATGTAACTTTATTATATGAAGAAACTTACCATTTATATTTACCTAAAGAAGAACCGTTAGCTCTGGCGATGAACCCACACTTAGCTCAATTTGAAGGCGCAACGATTTTTACATTAACGCCTCTGTCCACAACAATGATAGCTTTAATTGAACAATTAACTAAAGCTACACTACACGTCGTCACACATCCGGCGCTAGCTCAATATTTACTTGCACAACATCGTGGTTTTATATTAGCACCTGATTATCAACGCTTAACTGTCAGTTCACTTGATTATAAAGATATTTCACTTAATCACACGCCTTTAAAACGCTCTATCTGCATCGTAGTGCGCAAAGAAAATAATAAGCCTGATGTGCAACAATTAACATCACTGATACAAACTTTATTTAATCGTGTTTCAACATATCATTAATCGTTCACGCCACTTTATAAAGCTGCTAATATTTGAAATGCTAAAGCTTAGGGCGTATAATCACTCTATCTTTAAAGTGAAAGGACCGTCTTAACATGATGCAATATAAAAACATATTGACTTCAAGATTTTTTTGGCTAATTTGCAGTTTAGCAGTCCTTATATTAGCAGTGTTTATTTTTACATTTTTCAACGATCGACTCTACCACACGCCTATTGCCAAGATTACAAATGTCGAACAAGTTCATCAGCAAAAAATAACTGATGAACACCATAATACAGATACAAAGTACAAACAACGTCTAACATTAGAAATATTAAATGGTAAGTTTCAGCATCAAACAACAACCATTAACCATACATATGTAGCATCTCAAGCAGATACAGAAGCCTTTTCTAAAAATAACAAAGTACTTTTACATATAACAGATTCATTAAAAAGCGCAACTATTATCGAAAAAAAACGTGATTCCCTAGTCGTTGCAATTTCTGGAGTATTCATACTCGCCGTACTCATTGTTGGTAAGAAAGTCGGTTTACAATCGATTCTATCACTAGCCTTCAATACTTGTGCCGTCTTATTGGCTATTCAACTTCATAACCAGCATCCTTCATTAAGTCTCTTTGGACTTATGACAATTGCTGTTACCTTAGCGACAATCATCACGCTACTACTAGTCACCGGATTAAAGCTGAGGTCATGGATAACGATTGCCAGTACTTTACTCGGCACTCTATTAAGCATTGGCATTACTGCATTGGTCATTCGTTTAACCGATGGTGCAGGTATAAAATATGAAACGATGAGTTTTCTCACATTACCACCTAAAGAAGTATTTTTAGCTTCCGTCTTAATTGGGTCTCTCGGTGCAGTTATGGATGTTGCTATCACTTTATCTAGTGGTATGTATGAAATTTATCAACGTACACCTGACATAAGTTTACAGCGCCTTGCAGTAGCCGGACGACGTATCGGTCAAGATATCATGGGAACCATGACGAATATACTATTATTTTCATATTTGTCTGGAAGTCTACCAATGCTACTTATATATCTAAAAAATGCCAATACATTTACTTACACGATTTCAATGAATTGGTCGTTAGAAATTACTCGAGCGATTTCTGGCGGGATTGGCATTGTCTTAACAATACCTATTACTATTACTTTAATGAGCCTTTTTATTAAATTGCGAGGTGAGCCATCATGAGTGCAATTACATTATTAGGATTTATCTTATTTTTATTAATGATTGTTTTTGGCGGGACTAAGGGGCTTATTTCATTTTTAACCTTATTCTTAAATTTTATCATTTTATTGATAAGTATCGTTTGTATTATGTTGGGTATACCGATATACGTGGTACTCGTCATTTTCTGTATCGTAGTTGCTTCATGCAATTTATTCATTTTAAATAGTTATAATATTAAAACTAAAGCCGCCTTTCTAGGCACAATGATAACCATCATGATACTTATTCTAGGTATTTATTTATCTGTTCGACTCGGTCATTTACAAGGTTTTACTACTGAACAACAGGATGAAACTTATATATTTTCCATGAACATTGGTATCGATATGGTGCAATTTATGGTGTTTACCATTGTGTTAGCAGTTATTGCAGCTGTTATTGATTTAGCAATCACCATCAGTTCACCAATGTACGAATTACACGAAGCAAATCCAAAATTATCTCAAACAGATTTATTCAAATCCGGCATGACGGTTGGACGAGAAATATTAGCTACTTCTGCAAACACAATTTATTTGGCTTATTTTGGTGGTCAATTAACATTATTCTTTTGGTTTTTTAAACTGAATTATTCATTTGAACACATTATCAATTCAAAAATCTTTACTCAAGAATTTATTTCCATCTTGCTAGGTGGTATCGCCATTGCAATAAGTATCCCTATCACTGCATGGATTACTGCCTTTTTCATTAAACATAAAAAATTATCCGCCACTCATTCTCAAACAATTGAATAACAATCAGGCAGGTTCACGTATGGCGCACGTTGTAACCTGCCTTATATTTTTCATTTAAACATTGAATTTGATTTCCTACTCCTTAGCATTATGGCATTCGTTGCTCTAGCTTAAGTATTTTCCCGGGAAATATACGATGAGTCTGGGACATCATTACCTTCTAGGTTATGAATTAAATATTGGCAGTAGTTGACAGGATTGAAAAAAGCTTGGTATCAGTGTATTTTCAATCCTGTCAACCTTGCGGGAGCGAG
>NZ_KV840185.1:18152-53262 GCF_001839145.1 Staphylococcus sp. HMSC62D11
TTTCAATCCTGTCAACCTTGCGGGAGCGAGACTACAGATTCATAATGAATGCTGTCTCGTTTCCTATTTCCTTAATTCTATAACCTTGTTCAACACATTTTGAAAGAATCATTTTGAAGATATTTGCGCAATCCATGTTTGGACTGCTGGCGCTATTAAATGTGTATCTGTTTTATCAACCCATTTAATATCTGTAATTTCGTTATCGATTTGAATTTGTTCCCAATCTATATCTGTCGTCACACGATAACCATTGAGCTCCGTCTGCATATTTTTTTGCGGATATGCTTGCCCTACCACTGTCCCAATATATTCAAATTGAGTTTGAGGAATATCAAGCTTTAATTCTTCATTCACTTCTCTCTGGATAGCATCTAACATCGATTCATGAGCTTCTATTTTCCCACCTGGAAAATAATATTTTTCTCTATGTCTGACCTGTACGAGCAAGATTTTATCTTCTGTTTCTTCTACTAAGCATACACAACGAATCACTTTGACCATTCCTTTGGGATTAATTTGATTATTACATGTAACTATGTGCTTTCAAACATAATAAATGTTTCGTTATTACAATTTCGTTTATAATATAACCATATCATATTCATCGGAGGGTATGTTTCATGGCAAAAAAATCAAAATTAACACATGTATCCAATTTAATTAGTTTAGCCGGCTTTTTAGTAGATGGATACAATGGGATTAAGCATGACGCAAAAGAAAAGAATTTAGTTTATTTATCATTAGGTTTAAGCACTGCTGGTACTTTATTAGATTTCTATGTATCTTTAAAATCTCCTAAAAAGATCCGTAAACTTGCTGCACTATTTCTATTTATAATCAATGTCACACGCTTAGCTACAAGTTATCGTAAAATTAAAGAAGATTTCTAATTTCGTATTGTTATTTTATAGTGTTAGTCAATAACATTATTGCAGACATTCTTCTTATTTTATATCTACAACTCACAAATAAACAATTAGAACCGCAATTTGCTGTATTTAACAAATTACGGTTCTATTTTTTGCAAGCCTTAAGTAAGGTTGCCAAGATTTTAGTATATTTTAATCTCTCATCTTATTGATACAGCATCATTCATTAATGAATATATCTATATGAAGATACTTGATAAGAAGGTATTGTGCGATATGTCATAATTCCTGGTGATGCACTGTAGTTCATTTCTGAAACTAAGATACTACCATCACTGTTAACACGTTCTACAAACGCAACATGACCATAATATCCTATATCTGTTTGTGCAATTGAGCCTACTGTTGGCGTATAGTTAATTGTGTATCCATCCGCTGCAGCTGCGTTATCCCAATTATTAGCATTCCACCAATATGTGCTGATACCTTTACCAATAGCTGCACGACGATTAAATACATGCCATGTACATTGACCCCATGTATATAAGTTACTGTGGCTAAAAATTGGTGTTCTATAGCTATTAGAATTTGAAGTTCTTGTTGAAGAACCTGAAGCTGTGCCAGTCACTTTTAATTTTTGACCTGGGTAAATAAAGAAATTATTTAAACCATTTAATTGCATGATTTTTTGGTAAGTTGTGTTATATTTTGATGCAATTAAAGATAATGAATCTCCTGGTTGCACTGTATAAATACTAGATTTTGATGATTGTGATGGTTTTGTATTGTTCTTTGCAGCTGTACCAGTCACTTTTAATTTTTGACCTGGATAAATAAAGAAATTATTTAAACCATTTAATTGCATAATTTTTTGATATGTTGTGTTATATTTCGATGCAATGAGAGATAACGAATCTCCTGGTTGCACTGTATATGTACTACTACTTGTGTTTGCAGTACGGTTTGCTGTACTTTTGCTAGATCCACTTACTTTTAACACCTGATTAGGGAAAATTAAATTGGATTTTAATCCATTAAGTGATTTTAATCGTGCAATAGACATACCATATTTATGAGAAATTGACCAAACAGATTCTCCAGCTTTAACTGTATGTGTTGTAGCTGCTTCTGCCTGATGTGCGAATACGGTACTTAAAGCACTTGTCCCAATAATTGCTGCCATATATTTCTTTTTCACTAAAAAAACCTCCAATATCATTTTAATGTGTCTTTGTATTATTCATAAACATACTACTCACTATGTCTCATTACATTAAATAGCAGTAATGGCATCTCTCGACTAAATAGATGAAAATGATTGCATTAAGTCGAGACATAGTTTACTTCATATACTATACACATTCATGTATTGTCTCGGCTTTTCGTTCTGTCTTTTATAAATCCACATATTAAAGGTAATACAAAAAACAGCAGAATACCATTTCAATTACATTACAGTATTGTGAAGTTATGATACATTACTTTGCGCTATTAAAATATTATTTTTTTATTTATTTTTTTAACAATGTTTTTGTCGGTTATATGGCAATCTACAAACAAAATGATGCCACGATATCATTGCTAGAAAAAACTGATTTAGCCAGTTTTTCTGTACTTGGGCCTCACCCCAACTTGCGTTGTCCGTTGCCTTTCGCTTCGAAAGCCTCTGTGTTGGGGCCCCAATCCAACTTGCTTTGCTTGGTGAAATGGGCTATCAATTGAGACTTCTTTTTTAATTTCTAATGATGTTAATGATATTGTCGAATCTATACCTAATAATTGCTTCTAATATTATCATAATGCTACATACCGACCTGCAATGATGTTAAAAGTGATCCTATATATCTTCACTCAATCTATATTCTCCGGCTTTGAGTTTGTGTGCTATTTCTGATTTTCACTAGAATGTTAGGTTGAAAAATAACGAAAAAGACAATCTCTATTTGACTTCAATAGAAATTATCTTTTTCTTAATTAGATGCATTTTAACTATGTTATTTTAAGTTATTTTAAGCTATTTTCAATCTCTTCGATTTCTTTTTGAGATAGATTAATGGATTTTTCTCCGTCTTTAATGTCTTTTTTCAATGCCTCTTGTGCTTCTTTTGAGTGATATAATTTCACAATTTTTTGATACGTTTTATTATCTTTATCCTTATCATTAACTGCTACTAAGTTTATATAAGGTTTAACAGCATCTGACTCAGATTTTTCTAAGTATATTGGATCTTTTTTAGCATCCAAACCTGATTTAGTAGCTACACCATTATTGATGACTGATAAATCAACATCGTCTAATGCTCGTGCCGTTTGTTGCGCATCTACAGCTTTAATATTTAAATGCTTAGGATTATCTTTAATATCTTTAATTGAACCACTTAAACCAAAATTGTCTTTTAATTTAATCAGTCCAGCAGCCTCAAGTAATTTTAATGCACGTGCTTGGTTTGATACATCATTTGGAATAATGACTTGTGCACCATCTTTGACATTTTTAATGTTTTTTACTTTTTTTGAATAGATACCTAACGGCGCCAACACAGTCGTACTTATAGCTGAGATTTTAGCATCTTTATGTGCTTTTTTATAAGCATTTAAAAATGCAAAGTGTTGGAACGCATTCATATCAATATCGCCGTCACTTAATGCTTTATTGGGCACATTATAATCTGAAAAATGTTTGATTTCGATATCAATATGATCCTTTTTAGCTAATTCTTTTACCTTTTCCCATGCAGCCGTATCATTTGAAGCAACACCTATCGTTACTTTTTTATTATTGCCACCACCACAAGCTGCAAGTACAAAAATAAATGCAAGTACTAAAGTAAATAATCTTTTCATACATACTTCCCCCTAATTTTACAAAATAAAGTTAATTTCGACGTAAACGTCGAGAAATAAAATTACCTAACGTTTGAATAAATTGAACTAAAATGACTAAAACAATGACTGTGATAATAATGACTAGAGTGTCAAAACGTTGATAGCCATATACTAAGGCTAAATCGCCAATTCCACCGCCACCTACAGCACCTGCCATTGCAGTGCTACCAATTAATCCTATGATTGCAGTTGTTATCGCTAAAACTAATGAGCCTAATGCTTCAGGTATTAAAAAGTAACGAATAATTTGTAACGGTGAAGCCCCCATAGCTTTGGCCGCTTCGATAATGCCATCATCGACTTCCAATAGCGAATTCTCTACTAAACGCGCAATATAAGGTGCAACATAGACGGTTAAAGGTACTATGGCAGCTGTAGTACCAATAGAGGTGCCAACCAATAGTTTGGTAAACGGCACAATCGCAATTAATAAAATAATGAATGGAATTGATCTTAAAATATTAATCATAGGATTTAAAAGTTGATGAATTACCGTATTTGGCCATATGCCATGACGTCTAGTAATAACCAATAATACACCTAAAGGAATGCCGATAAGCGCACCAATAATCAATGATATCGTCACCATATAAAGTGTTTCATATAAGGCTTGTAATAGTTGTGAGCTATCTATACTGGACCCAAACATTGTTAAACGACCTCCTCATATTCGATATGCTGTTGACTAAAATAATTTTCTATACGCGTTCGATCAACATCGTTAAGTTGTATATCAAGCCATAAATAACAAACTGTGTTCTCTTGTATGGCAGACATTGAAGAATATATTATATTGACATCTACACCATAATTGCGTATTAGCGTATTGATTAGTGGAGAAGTCACTTGTTGCGCATCTAAAAACAAACTATATACAACATGCGAGGTGTCATTTACCAATTTAAATAAAGCTTGTAATTGTGTTGAAGGTTCTGTATTAATCACTGTTGACACAAAGTTTTTAGTTGTCTCTGTTTGTGGGTGACTGAAAACTTCTTTAACCGTACCCAGTTCAATCACTTCTCCTTGTTCCATCACAGCTACACGGTTACATATTTTTTGGATAACACTCATCTCATGAGTAATCAACATAATTGTGACACCAAATGTTTGGTTAACATTGCTCAATAATTTAAGAATAGAACTTGTTGTAGCAGGGTCTAACGCACTGGTAGCCTCATCGCATAATAATATTTTAGGGTTGGTAACAAGTGCACGCGCAATTGCAACACGTTGCTTCTGCCCACCTGAAAGTTCATCCGGAAATTGATGCATTTTATCAGCTAAACCCACAAATTCTAGCATTTCTTCAACTTTTGCTTTAATCTCATCTTTATGTTTATGGCTTAAAATAAGTGGCATCGCGACATTTTTAAATACAGTCGCTGAATTCAATAAATTAAAATGTTGAAAAATCATACCGATATCTTTCTTAACATTTCTTAAGTCTTTTTCAGAATATGTATTAATATCTTTACCATCTACGATTACTTCACCGTCTGATACTTGTTCTAGTTGATTCACTAAGCGGACAAGCGTACTCTTTCCTGCACCGCTATAACCTATCACACCAAAGATATCATGCTTTTCTATTTTAAAAGATACATCTTTCAGAGCCTGTATCGTTTCACCTTTTTTGTTGAATCTTTTATTTACTTTTTTAAATTCAATCAATAGTATCCACCCTTTATTCCGATTAACTTAATATGATTATTATGCATTATATTGAATTATATGTAGCCCGTCAATACAATTTGCTGAAAATATTTAATATTCCGACTTTTAAATTTGTAATTTCAATTTAGCAAGCACACCAAAACCATAAAATAACGCTCCAATTAAAATCTTACGATTCCAATTGAAACGTTATTTAAAAGCTTAAACACCATTCACTTTCCAATCACTACTTTTCCGCTGTAATGTAACCAGGTGTTGATATAAATCCTGATTAGACATTAATTCTTGATGCTTTCCTTTTTCCACAATTTTTCCATCTTTCAACACAATTATTTGATCACAATGTTCAATTGTTTTTAAGCGATGTGCAATAACAATGACCGTTTTATCTTGAATCAGTTTACTGATTGCTTCTTGAATAAGCGTTTCGTTTTCTGGATCTAAAGATGATGTTGCTTCATCCAATAAAATAATTGGCGCTTGCTTTAAAAATGCTCGAGCAATAGAAATTCTTTGTCGTTCGCCTCCAGATAAAGTCTGACCGTTTTCACCAATTATAGTTTGATACCCTTCTGGTAATTTATCTATAAACTGTTGGCAATTCGCCATTTTTGCTGCCGCATAAATCTCTTCATCTGTAGCCTGATAGTTACCAACTTTAATATTATTAAATACCGTATCATTGAAAAGTGTGACATCTTGAAATACAAATGAATAATACGACAGTAAGTGTTCGGGATGGATGTCATTAATGTTATGACCATCAATTGTAATATCACCTGTTTTTAAGTCCCAAAATCGACATGCTAATTTCGAAAGTGTACTTTTTCCACATCCAGAAGGCCCTACTAAAGCCGTAATCTCTCCCTGATGTGCTGTAAATGTGACATCATGAATAACCTGGTTCTTATTGTATCCAAAAGATACGTGATTAAAGTGGATATCAAATTGTGAAAGTTGAATATCTTTTGAACCGCCCTGTTCTTTTATATCAAATATATCTTTAATACGTTTAGCACTTACTAAAGAATAAATAAATTCTCCTATTTTATATAACGAATTTGTTAAAGGATCATATATACGCACTGCAATAAACACAAATAAAATAAATCCCAGTATACTTAATTGTTGATTTACAAGTAATACCGTTCCTACTAGTACCATAATTCCCAAACCCATGCGAATGATATTATAAGAAATAGATATAAAGAGCCCTACTAATATTTCATAAAGTATAGACCATGGTACTATAGCCCTGATTGTTTGTTTCAATTGTTGAATATATTTCTCTTTTTGATTAGAAGATTTTATCACTTTTATATTTTCTAAGTATTCTTGTAGTGCTTCTGAAATATTAAGTTTCAATTGTCTATTCTTTTTATTTGTAGCAGCAGTTGCAAATTTAGATATCGCAATAAAAAATAAAGCAATTGGCATAATCAAAAATAGTATGGCTGACATTTGCCAATTGTAAAAACTGAGCACAATTAATGTCACCATGCTTGATACTATACCAGCAATTAAATTAGCAAAGTCGCTCGTTAGTTGCTTTTCAATTACGGAAACATCATCCATTAACGTACTTGTAAAATCACTTAAATCTCTACTACTTAAATAAGATAAAGGGAGTTTCCTGAATTTCTCAGCCAATCTTATGCGCATGATAGCAGTTTCTTTGCCCGAATTAACATACATTTGCTGATAGGTCTTTAGATAAATCATATATATTAAAGTAAGTAAAGTTAAGCTTAATATAATATATTTCCAAAGATTAATTGTGTGAGGTTCTCCTATTTTTATATGGCTTATCATTTCATCTGTTAGCATAATAAGTAATATCACAGGTAAAATAACTGATAATTGATGAATTGAGGTAAATAATGTTGTTTTATATAAATCACGTTTCCCTTGTTTAGATAAAGAAAATAATGTTTGTATGTTCATCTTTCCACCCCTATTCTCCAATTAACACTTTGCTGATAATTATTATACATTCGTGCATAAACACCATTTTCTTTCATTAATGAACGATGTTGTCCTTGTTCAACTAATTCTCCTTCGTCAATGACTAAAATTTGATCCGCATGCGTCACTGTAGACAATCGATGCGCTATCATGATAACGTTCTTATTTTTCATCATTGAATTAAGTGCTTGTTGGATTTTATACTCATTCTCAGCATCACTAAAGGCTGTTGCTTCATCTAATAGAACGATAGGGGCATCTTTCAACATTGCCCTAGCTATTGTTATTCTCTGAATTTCTCCTCCTGATAAATAGCTACCTGATGTACCAAACACGGTATCTAAACCGTTAGGCATTTTATTAATAATTTCACGACATTGCGCTTGATCAACCACGCGCTCAACCTCTGCCTTTGTAGCATCTGGTTTATAAAAACGAATATTTTCTAACAAACTAAGTTTAAATAGTTTCGTCTCTTGAAACACAAAACTAATATTAGACATTAAATCTTCATATGACATTTTCTTTACATCGACACCGCCTACTAATACAGAACCTTCATCCACATCATAAAATCGAGTAATCAAATTAAATATTGTTGACTTTCCACTTCCAGAAGGACCTACAATTGCAGTGACACTATTAGGATGACATGTAAATGATAATTTATTAATTGCTTTTTGTTTCATGTCTTCATATGTAAAACTGACCTTATTAAAAGTAATATCAAAACGCGTAGGTTTTATAGAAATCGTTGGCATTGATAATGCTTTTGCTTTATATATTTTTTTGTCAAGATGATCCATTGCATGAAAAATAATCATAGCTTTATATGAACTTTCCATAATTCTCATCAACATAAATGCTACTAGTGGTGTAAAAATTACAAAGAAAATATAACTTAAGAGTAGGGATTTTAGCTGCTCTGAATGATTAAAGAAGATAATGGTTGCCGGTATAAGAAAAGAAAAAATACCATAAACACAAACGATATAACCGCTCATCGCTTTCTTCATTGATAATGCATAACTTACGGTAAAATCCCTATAATTTTCGATAGCATGATTAAATGATTTAAATGAAAAAGCAGTTTGCCCAAATATTTTTACTACTGATATACCACGAACGTATTCAACAACATCATTACCCATATTTGCTGATGCTTCTTGATATTTTTCTAAAAACGCTTTGCTATCTTCTCCCATCATAAATTTCAAAAGAAGAAAACCTAAAATAACTGGAATTAAACAAATAAGAGATAGCTTCCAATCAAATATAAAAATCAATACTAAAAAAGCGATTGGTGTCGTTAATGCCTGTGCCATATCAGGCAACTGATGTGCTATATAATGTTCAACTTCTTCAGTATTCTTTTCAATAAGCTTACGTAATTTACCACTTTGTCTTTTCTGAAAATATCCTAACGGCAATTCGTTCATATAATCGATAAGTGTTATTCGATATTTAGCTACAGTGTTAAATGCCACTATATGAGATAGTAGTAAAGCTAAACCATAAAACATAAATGCGACTGATACATAAATAACAGATTGCCATCCAAAATATGTCATCTTCTCAATGACTGATTTATTTAAATTACCTTTCGCTGACAACATACTTTCAATAACATAATAAACATTCAAATACGCGCCTAAACTTATAACACTCGAAACAACAGACAATAAAATCGCTAAATAAAACAAATATTTATACTTTCCCATGAGTGTTTTTAATTTGTCTAAATGTTGGTTTTTCATATAAATTTCGAGACTAAGCTACTCATGTTCATTTTAAAAGTTGCTTGACGACCGAAAATAGCGTCATCTCTTCTCCTTTCTTATTTCATTCTTGCATATTTAATATAAAAATGAATATTATCTAATATAATTGAAAATTATTATCAATTAATATATTACAAATGTATCCTTATATGATATTTATGTCAAATTACACTTAAAAATTTTATAGCACTTTATGAATATTGATTAAAAAAACCAAGCAACTCTAAATATAGCTGCTTGGTTTTTTTATAATTAAACTTTATTTTATTGTATCTAACGCTTGTATAAGATCATTCACTAAATCTTCTGTATCTTCAATACCTATCGATAAGCGAATTAAGCCATCTGTAATACCTTCTTTAGCGCGAATGTCTGCGGGAATTGATGCATGGGTCATCAGCGCTGGAACAGATATCAAACTTTCTACTGCTCCTAAACTTTCTGCTAAAGTAAAATACTGTGCCTCACGTATGACGCGTTTGGCAAGCTCCGTATCTTTCACTTCAAAGGCAACAACTCCTGTGTGTCCACTTGCTTGAGCAAGATGTACATCATGATTTAAGTGTGTCTTGATACTTGGGTGAAACACTTGTTGAACAGCTGGATGCTGTTGTAACATCTCTATGATGCTTGTCACATTACGATTAATTTGTTCCATACGTAATCCAAGTGTCTTAACTCCTCTTACTAATAGATAACTATCTTGAGGTCCAAGAACACCTCCTGTTGAATTGGAAATAAAGCCAATTCGTTCTCCTAGCTCGTCGTTTGCTGTGACAACTAAACCTGCAACTACGTCACTGTGACCACCAATATATTTCGTTGCTGAATGAAGTACAATATCAATACCAAAATCAAGCGGATTTTGATAATACGGCGTCATAAATGTATTATCGACAACTGAAATTAACTGATGCTGTTTAGCAATTTCGGCTGTTTTTTTAATATCTGTAACACGTAATAATGGATTGGATGGTGTTTCAATATATAACATTCTTGTTTGTGGTTTAATAAATTGTTCTACATTCTCAATATATGATGTATCAACAAAATCAACTTCAATACCATAACGTGTAAAAACTTTAGTTAAAGCACGATATGTACCACCATAAACATCAGAATTTAAAATAATGTGGTCTCCTTTATCTAGTAACATCATAACGGCACTCACCGCTGCCATGCCCGAACCAAAGGCAAATCCATGCTTACCATGTTCTAAATCAGCAATAACACTTTCAATAGCCCCACGTGTAGGATTTGCTGTTCGTGAATATTCATAGCCTTGTCTTAAATCACCAATATCATCTTGTAAATAAGTACTTGTTTGATAAATAGGGGTCGTTACTGCACCTGTATAAGTGTCTGTAGTATGTCCACCATGAACCATTTGCGTTTTTTTATTCATCTTTAATCATACTCCTTTATAATTGAAAATTTGTTTTGACATATAGCGATCACTACCGTCGGGAAAAATAGTTACAATAACACCTTTATCGAGTTGTTGTTTTATTTCCAAAGCACCCTGTAGCGCTGCTCCTGAAGAACTTCCCACAAGTAAGCCTTCACGTTGTGCTAATTGTCTGACATTGTTAAAACCATCAACATCACTTACCGTAATAATGTCATCAACGAGGTTCCGTTTGAGAAATACAGGCCACTTTTCAGAGCCTATCCCTTCAATATCATGTGGGTGGCTCTCCCCTCCATTAAGTATTGAACCTTCTGGCTCTACTAAAATATTTTTCACATTAAAAGGTTTAAGATGCGAAGCCACACCAGTAAATGTCCCTCCTGAACCTATGCCAGCCACAAAATAATCAATTTGTGGTAATGAATGAGTAATTTCTTGACCCAAGGTATTTTTATATGCAGCAGGGTTGTCTTGCGATTCAAATTGGTTCATATATACTGCCCCTGTAGCTGCAGCATATTGCCGCGCTTGATATTGTGCACCAAGCATGCCTTCAGCTTTAGGTGTACGTGAAATATCAGCACCTAGCGCGCGCATAATAGCAATTTTTTCTTCTGAAAAACCATCTGGTGCAAATATTTTACAATTTATATTAAACCTGTTAGCAGCGATGGCTAACCCAATGCCTGTATTACCAGCAGTAGCTTCAACAATCGTATCCCCAAGATTTAGACGTCCTTCATGCAAAGCCGTCTCAATCAAATACTTGCCTAAACGGTCCTTCACACTACCACCCGGATTAAATTGTTCTAGCTTTGCATATATCTGGACATTGTTATCACTATAACTTTCGAGTAAAACAAGTGGCGTATGTCCTATTAAATCATAAGCGATCATATTAATTGTGAGTATGACAAACACTGCGTACGTAGTGTCTATAGCCACCGTGCATCGTCAACTCATTGAACCTTCTTTCTTGAAAAATTAAATCTTACTTAATAACTAAGGATTTTACGCTATAACTTCTTTTTTTGCAATCTCTATGTTTATTGCATGTAGCACAATGCCTGGCTCACAATATGACTGTTCTTGAATTGTCTTTGCATGTTAGGATAAATATGTAAAAGGACAAATTAAAAAAATTGACAAACCACACTTACAAAACATATCGGGAGATGATGACATATGCCATCGAAACAGAACTTATCGCTTTCTGTTTTTACAAATGAGCAATTTAAAAAATTAAAGTACAGCACAACAACATTTAGGAATTGCATGTTTGATGCGCTAGAAGTAAATAAAAGTCGCTTTAAAAAATGTGATTTTTCAGAAGGTATTTTTAAAAATATAAAAGCTATAAGTAATAGTAAATTCATCTATTGTGATTTCACTCAAAGTATTTTTGATGATGTTCATTTTTATAATACGTTATTTAAATATGTTGAATTTACTACCACAACGTTTGAGCGCAGTCACTTTAATAATATAGAATTTCAGTATTGTAATTTCAATCATCATTACCTACACGATGTGGCACTACAAAATGTCATATATGACAAGGTGTACTTTGAAAACATAACACTAGATTTATGCCAACTTGATAATGTAACGTTCAATCATTGTACATTCAAAAATGTAACGATTAATCAGTCAAGTTTGCCCGATAAACTTAAAGTACAATTACAGCACGATGGTGTTCATTTTAAAGATAATTAATAAGTAAATAAGAGCACTTACCCATAACTTGGCTAAGCGCTCTTATTTTAAATCTAGATTTATATAATTTATAAAGCATATGCTGTTCGCGTATCATTGTTCGTCTTTAAAATAACTGCACTAAAAACACGAGTATAATAACAAGTGGCATCACGTATTTAATAAGATAATACCATGGTATAAAAAGTTTAAATTTATCTTTACCAAAATTTTCTTTTAATAATTTTTTATCTAATAGTTGACCAACAACAAGTGTTGTACCTAACGCGCCTAAAGGCATTAGTATATTAGACACTAAAAAGTCCATATTATCAAAAATTGTACCAGCTAAAAATTTAAAATTGTTTAACGTACTAAAGGATAATGTTGCAGGAATACTGATGATAAACACTAATGCACTAGCAATCATCGCTACAACTTTACGTTTCGAGTTATCATTTTTAGTAAAATTAGACACATTTAGTTCTAGTAACGATATAGATGACGTAAGTGCTGCAAATAAAAACAGAATGAGGAATATAAAGTAAAACGCAATTCCAAAATGCATTTTACTAAATACAAGTGGCAACACCTTAAATAATAGTCCTGGTCCTTCTTGAGGATGGTAACCAAACGTATGCAATGCTGGAAAGATTGCTAAACCAGCCATGACTGAAATCATGATGTTCATAACAACGATAGAAAGTGCCGATGATTTAATGGTCATAGCTTTAGGTGCGTAACTTGCATAGGTAATCATGCCCGTCGTTCCCAAAGACAATGTGAAAAAGGATTGGCCTAGCGCAAAGAGTACACCTTGCATAGAAATATCTTGTATGCGAGGTTGCAAAATATACTGCACACCCTCTAACGCACCGTCTAAAGTTAATGATTTTATTACAATAATTAGTAGAAATATAAATAATAATGGCATCATGATTTTAGAAGCTTTTTCCAGACCACCTTCAACGCCTAACATCACGATGACCATTGTTAATGCGATAAAGATGCCTTGTCCAACTACAGTAATCCAAGGGTTACTTATCATGCCCTCAAAGCTAATCTGAGTTAAGGAGTTATGTTCAAGTGACAGCATTTGTAATATAACATGTCCTATATATATAATAATCCAGCCTCCAATAACACTATAGAAGCCAAATAGCACAAACACTGCTAAATTTCCGTTCCAACCAATCAAATTCAACCATTTTTTCCCTGTCAATTTACTGTATATTTGGGTCGTATAAGTACGTCCCATTTTACCAACAGTAAATTCCATAATAAGCAGAGGTAATCCCACAAATATAGTGAACAGTAAAAATAATGATAAAAACGCGCCACCACCATATATTCCTGCCATATAAGGAAATTTCCACATTGCACCTAGTCCAATAGCTGATCCAGCACTGGCTAAAATAAAACCAGTTGAGGTTTTCCATTGTGACTCCTTACTCATCATAACAACTCCTTTAGTACGTTAAAGCGTTTATGTGCTTAAGTACTACTGTAACATGTGTAGTCAATACGTGCAATATACATATAAAAATAAAAAAATAGTGCAGTGACTTTGTCGTATTCACAAAGCCTGCACTACTGGTAAGTTATTCATAATCTTCGAAACCATATGCAATAGTCTGTCCATCTGTAACTTCCGTTATCTCTAAGCTTTCTATATGATCCACATTAATATAATGTACACTGTTACCTGTGTTTAAGTATAAATATGCAAGTTCGTCAAATTCATCTATCAAACGTTGATGACACGTTTCTTTATCTTTCCCATGATCAAAACTTTTAAATTCTTTAAATGTTTGTCCTGAAGTCGTCGTATAAATTAATAAAAATGTACGTTTCATTTTATTCTATCTCCTTTGTATTTTTTATCTCAAGATTGAAAAAATGTCACTATATCGTTGATTACATCTTCACTCCCTTCACCATAAGTCATTAAGTGTTTACTTAACCGGTATGCAGTTAATGACTTATTTGTTTGTGTCATATGCTCAGCAATATATTGTGCGCTTTCTTGATAAGAAGCGTCATCTTGTTCACCATATAGAACCATTGCATCTGCATTGATATGTGCTAAATCATGCATGATATCTGTTATAAAAAGTCTAAATGCGGTCAATTGTGAATGATATTGTTTAATTGTGTTTAATTGCTTTTGTGCTTCACTATCAGACAGGTGTTGTAATTCATTCATACGCTGTCCATAATGTTCCATACGCCACGCAATACCTGTTTCTGCTTTTTGATGGGGAGCTGACATAACAGCAATCTTAGCCACAGGATACGTTTCAGCTATCTTAAGTGTCAATAATCCACCTAAAGAAACGCCTGTAACATATATTTGTTTGTAGCCTTGTTGTTGTAAAAACTTGTATCCATTTTGTGCATCATGCCACCAATCATTAATATCAAACGCTATTAATTCAGTAAGCGGTAATCCATGCCCTCGATAATTTGGTGCGTAACAAGTAAAACCTTGTTTATGCAATGCTTGCGCTAATGGTTTCACATCTCTAATCGTGCCGGTAAATGAATGTAATAATAAGATAGCTTCTTCACGATGTCCTTCTAAATATATCGGTCTTGGCGAAGTTAATTTCATACTTCTATCCTCCATTGATAACCCATCGTTCTTTACGACGTTATTGTTTATTTCTTATGTAAAACAGTGGATACATAGCTAAGAAAAGCATCATCCAAATGACTGCAAGTGCTACACCGCCTAGTACATCTCCCACATAATGCGCATGAAAATATAAGCGACAACTTAAAATACCTATCCAGAATAATAATGCCAGTGATATTATCGTCCATTTCGCATATAAGCGCGTTACATAGGATACCGTCATAATTATAATAACAATACATATCAATGTACTTGCATTTGAGTGACCACTTGGATATGAGAAGCCATGGTCTTGAGGCAGATGATTGTATGGTCGTGATCGTGCAACAACTTGTTTAATTAAGAAGTTCATCCAACTACCTGTAAAAACAGCAATCAGTGACCATAATGCTGTACGTTTAGATTTGACAGCAATCACTACCGATAATAGAACCATCAATAACATCACACTTGATACTTCACCAATTGTTGCACAGAACGTCATAATAGTGTTGAACCATGAACCTTCAAAACCGCGCTCTGGCGTGCCAAAATAATCAGTCATTAGCTGCAATGATGCCGCATCAATATGTTGTATAAATGATGTGCGATGCATTACACCTACAGTTAATAATGTAAAAATAAGTACGCTTATCACAAAGATAGGTATGAGCCATTTAGACGTATAAAATTGTTTATTTATCATATATTTTATAAATCCTCTTTCTCTATGATTAAAATTGCGTGCACTGTGCTATACTTCAAATAACATTGTTCGTGACTAACCCAATCTCGCATCAAGTATGACGTACTATCCACACAATGTTAAATATTGAAAATTACACTGTCGTACAGCAAGTGCCTGAAGTAACAGTGAGACACCTCAAATTATAATCGTTTCTCCAAATTCTCTGTTAATTTAAATATAATTACTCTTTCTCCTGTTTTTGTACTTAAATCTGAGTGAAAACTTTTAACAGAAACACCCGTAATGTGATCAATAATATTCATTAAATCATCTTGCCCAGATTCAACTAACTCGGATCGCGTTCTCTTTATGTTAAGGCGTCCTTCGTTTGTTTCACATACCCTATACTCTGCTGGAGTCAGCACACCTTGTAAATTGACAATGACCATATCTCTTAAAATGTCAGTTTTAACCGATAGTGAGCCTCGACCTAAAAAATCTTTTTCCCATTGCGTAATAGCTGTGCTAATATCCGCTTCATAGCTACCTTTAGTCTTAGTCATTTCTATCATATTCTCCTAATATTAGATTATATTAAGTTTAACATTTTTTAGCCTAATTCCGAAGATATAAAAGGTACAACCCTGACATATTATTTCGAAACAGTGGGTTGTACCTTAGTATTACCAATCTTTAATATCTCCGTTTTCATCTATGCTAGCTAATCTTAGCCATTGATGCGCCACCTTTTGAGCAAAATGTTTATTTGTAGTTAAAAGTCTTTCTATATATTTATCAGGTGCCTGAATCATAATTAAAATACGAATAGGTGCATGATAGGTTTCATTGTCTCCAGCCATCACAGATTGCCAAGGTAAGCCTGAAAGCAAATCACTAGAATTCCCTTGCATAACACCTACGCCAGATGTTACAGATTGTGTCGTTTTATTACCACTACCATAAAAATGTGGTGCAACGGTCGATGCATAATATTGTAAATTAATCCATTGTGCTACAAGTGCTGGACCTGAAATAATGGTATCTAGTAATTGTCCATCTTCGTCTTTACGCCAATCATAGTTATGTAGAAATGCACGTCCTTCTAAATTACATTGAGCCGTTAACTCACGCTGTCCGATAATAAACGATGCATTGCGTGCCAAGCCCCACTCTGGACGTATTTCACTCCAGTCAGAAGCATAACGTTGCGCCTCTCTCCGCGGATGACGTTCATTGTCTTTAGGATTAACACTAGGTAATTGTGACAAACGTTCTAAATTGGCATGGTAGCTAATCTCTGGCATAGCTTGATTTAGCGTATTAAATGCTTTCTGTGCCGCTTCAGTAAGTTGAGGGACATACAGCCATTCAAGTGTATCAATTGACGTTTGATGTTCTGCCGCAACAAACACAGTATCTTCTGGGATTGAAATACCTTCCGCTTCTAATCCCAGGCGTACATCTGAAAGATTACACATCATTGCGAGTAGTTTCGCATTAAATCCACTCGCCGCACCACCACAAGCACCACACTCTAAAGATGCATGATATGGATTATTATTAGAACGACTTGCATGTCCCCCTAAGACAACTAATGGTGCAAAGTCAGTTGTTAAGTCCATCAACTGTAATGCATTTTTTGTAAAAGCAATTTGTTCTGCTTTTGTAAATCCTACGGGTAACTGGGAATAAATTTGTGCTTCTCTATCAATCGTTAAATGTGTCTCCGGTTTTTTCAACCATTTGTGCTGCCATAGCTTTACAAGATAGGCTGTTGTTTTAGGAAATAACGTACTTGCTACAGTATTCAAACTAAGAAATGGTCCACTGAGCTCAGGTAAAAGTAAACTCGGTAAGACATTGTGTTTCATTAATTTAAATGTGTAAAACAATGAAGTTACTGAATGTTGTTGCTGATTATAGATATCTAACGCTTCACGATTTGCGTATTCTCTAATTGCATATGCTGGTGGCACCATAACTGGCAATGAATTATGCGCAAATTGTTCGTCTAACGCTTCTTTTCTTATTGGCAACCCAAAGAAACCCGCGATGCCTATTGTTTTAAATGGTCCCGCATGCTCAATATGCCGTCTGAATGGCTCAGAACGCACGTCAATGCAAAAAGCTAATTGAACTAGCGTATCTTTATTTACAGGTGGTTTTGCTTCAGATAATGCCTCGACCAATTCCCGTTTATGTGTTTCTTCCCAAGCTTCTAACCATATTTTTTTAAAATATAATGGATTAAAGCGCTTAGCAAAGCGCAGATGTTCAATTTGGTCATCAATTGATAATGAGAGCCATGTATCAATCGTCATATTGCCATAATAAAGCCATTTACTAACTAATTCTTTCACTCTTCTTTCAACATTTAAGACTGCCGGACGGCTCATTTTTTCAGTATCTAATAAAATACATTCCATCGTTAAACGAATAGCTAAGTATTGCGTTAGTATATCTTTATCATTGTCATTTTGTTGCGCTCGATAATACAACATTCCAGCCCATCCAGGCAGCGATAACAAGTGCCCTGTTAAATAGCTTTCTTTTTCATCTTCTGCAATATCTAAATGATTTAAAGAAATATTCAAGGCTTCTTTATAATTTTCTGGTAAAGTCTTAATCATTTTTCTTTGCGTCTTACTTAACATTGGATCATGTTGCGCAAGATGTAACCATGCTGCATAGAAACCATGCTCTCTTTTAGGCATCGTCCAGCTCGATTGAAACTGATCTATATACAGCTTTGTCCATTTAATAATATGCGTATTTAATTCATCCATTAGTGACTCACCTTTAGCATTATAGGCATTTGCACTTTTCGAGCGCGCATATTTAAATGCTTCATCTTCAAATACCACTTTTAGTTTTGCTACCTCTAACATAAAGTAGCCTTCCTTAGTGATTAAATCCTCTGGTATGGGCATAATTTGAAGTGCATTATTACAATAACTATCAATATGTGTTTGCGGAATCGTCGTAGCGTAATCATTTAAATCTTGTTTCAACGCCTGTTGAACAATAGACACATCAATTTCACCTTTTTCCGCAGCTGCCATGACTGCCGAACGACTAGGATATAAATCTATATCACGCACATGCTTGAACCATTGCACAACTTCATCAAAAGTACGATGCTCCATAGCTTCCCATGGGTTTCTGGCCGCAAAGATAGAAATAGGTGATAATGGCGTAATCACTTTGCAAGCTGCCTGTACAATATCTTCTATGTCCCGATATGATGTAGTCATTACATTTCACCTCTTTATAAGTATTTTTGTAAATAATTAGGATGACTTTCTACTGATTTAAATTTAGCTTCTCCAATTTTCACTAACCACAAGTACACAATAGCAAACGCTGTCGAATCACGTCGGCGAGCTACCCATATACTCAGTATGCTGCCAAACACTAGCATTGCGATACTGATGACAACACTGATCATAGGTGGATGTGTAACATGTATAGAAATTGCACTTAAAATATTGATAAAAAACGCATGCGTCACATAATAAACTGCTGCCACAAAGATTAATACCACGATGCCCAATAGTCTACCAATAATCCCTCTATTTAAAGCGATCAATTGATTCCAAGAAACTGAGATAGACCATGCCAAAATAAATGCACTAATTAAGTTATACGCACTATGATCATTAATCATCCAAAATAATATTGCCAATAATAACGCTAACCCCCTGCCAGTTAAAGTCCAACCATAAGAACGCTGAACATTAGGAGGCGTTGGGATATTAAACCGTTTAACAATTGAACCAGATTGTAAAAATAACGTTGCTTTAAATACACCATGGAGAATCAAATGTATAATTGCTGCCGAATAAACACCTAAGGCACATTGAACGAGCATAAATCCCATTTGGCTCATCGTTGAACCTACAAGCTGTCGCTTATAATCTACATGTACCAGACTAATCCCAGAACCAATCAACACTGATAAGCTTGAGATTATCAATAAAATAGTCAAAGCAATTGGATGATCAAACACTGGAGAAAAACGTGTTAAAATAATTCCACCAGCATTTACAATTCCAGCATGCATGATTGCTGAAACAGGCGTCGGTGCAACGACAGATTCAATTAACCAACTTTGAAATGGATATTGTGCAGCCGGAATAATGACTGACAGCACAAGCAATAAATTCATCAAGAAATACAATGCTCCGTTCATCGTTGTTTCCTTGGATATATTAGGATAAATTCGCCACTCTCCTGTCCCTATGTATAAAACAACTACTGCTAATACTAATGCTAACCAACCTAATAAAAAAGCACGCGCAGATACTTTCGCTGCTTCAGCTGGTACTTTCCAAGTACGATTTAGTCGAATCAGCTGCGTAAGTGCAAATAAAGTTAAGCCCCAACAAAAGACCATTAGGCGTAAATCATCACTTAACCATGCGATAGATGCAAATACCGTCGTACAAGTAAACCATGGGAAATATTTTTTATAATTATGATCACCTAACAGATAGCGCATAGAAAATTTTTGAATTATAAAGCCAAGCGTTAAGATAAAGCTAACTAGCAACCATGCCAGTTTATCAACGGCAAACAGACTAATGACTTGGCGTTGTTGTGTTGTCACAAGTCCAATGATGGCAACAACAATAGGCAATGTTAAGCATAAAAGATGCAGTTTAATATATTTAATAGGACAAGACGGTAAAATATAGACGATGCCACTTAACATTGCAATAGACAAAGTAATAAAAAATAAAATAAGTAAAAATTGCTCACTCAGCATAACTGTTCCTCCAATTGACAATATTGCTATGTCGAATAACGATTTAAACAAAAAAGCCTACAATAGCATGACTACTCTCATAAGTTTGAAGAGGTATCAATACTACTGTAGGCTTCTTTTTCAACTTATTATGTATAAAGTAAACGCTTTACTTCTTATATAATCTTTTAAAAAGCTACCTAAGTTATCAAGTTTATCATTTGTAAAATAAGCGATCCATTTCTCCCCGTTCAATCCATATAGATACATGAATTGCCCGAGAAAGACTCAGATACTATTTTAAGCGTAATAATTACAATATATTGTATAACGTAATGAATGTCAAACCCAGTCATACAATTATGAAGGCTCACCTTGAAAAGCGATTCAATAATTACGCTAAATTAAACCATATATAATAAAACATCTACCTATAATATAGGCAGACGTAAGTGGATAAAATGAATTTGTCATTTATTTTAAGGGTAACATATTTTACTACAAAAGAATGTAGTAATTATGTGTAAACACTTTAAAATACAGTAAAATTTCCTTTTAAGAGTGTTAACACAACGATAGATATCATTTACTTATATTTTATATCATATACCAATCATTGTTATTTTTAGTCAATGAGGGTTGTTATTTTATTTATTTGCCTACATAATATTAGTTATACTTTTTAGTATATTCTGCTATACCCAGCATTGAACCACTATGGTAAAAACAACAACGAAAGGACTGTTAAAATTTGAAACAATCTCGTTTTTTTAACATGGCAACGATCATATTCACATTAATAAGTGCTTTTATCGTTTATACCACACTGTTTACAAATTTATATAATAATACCTTATTCAGTTTTTGGTATTGGCCAGGTGCAATCATTTTATTTATTACACTAGCATTAACTATTATCAGTATCTATTTTGGTAAACATACGGTCTTATATATTTTATTATTTATCTTAAATATTATAATGCTAGTCATATTTACAGCACCTATCATCTTAGCCTAAAACCATTATGACGCGTTTGAAACACAAAATCAGTTTCAAGCGCGTTATTATTTAAATATTATTGCAAATGCCATTGATACGAATCTGGTAATAGCGACCAGTCTTGGTTTATTTCGCTGCTATTAATGAGACACTGATCTAACTCTGCAGTTATTCTTTCTTGGTCTAAGTCTGTACCAATAATAACAAATTGTGTTTGTCTATCACCATACTCAGGGTCCCATTCATTTAAAACATCTGGTCGTTTTGCTAAAATTTGGCGTTGTTGCGTTTCAGACATACTAGCCACCCAATAAGTAACAGGTTCTATTTGTTGTGAAGACCCTGCTTGAGACAATAAACATGCTACCTGATTATACTGTGCCAACCATACAATCCCTTTTGCCCTAACGATATTTTGAGGCAGTTGCATCAACCATTGTTCTAATCGTTGAGCATGAAATGGCAAGCGTCTGCGATAAACAAAGGAGCCAATACCATATTCTTCAGTCTCAGGAGTATGCGCCTTATGACCACCCTCTGTTAATTCTTTAATCCAACCAGCTGAATTTCTAGCGATATCAAAATCAAATAATTTAGTATCCAGAACTTCATCTAAATTGACTTGGCCTTGTGTTGTTTTAATTATGTGTGCTTGTGGTTGCAATTGCCTTAAAATAAGTTCAAGCCTTTGTAAATCATGCTCAGCGACTAAGTCAGTTTTATTGATAATAAGCACATCACAAAATTCAACTTGATCTATTAATAAATCAGCAATCGTACGTTCATCTCCATCTCCTACTTCCTGGTCTCTATCGGCCAATAAATCTTCTGATCGAATATCATTAATAAAGCGATTTGCATCCACCATGGTCACCATAGTATCTAGTCTACATAAAGACGTTAAATCAATTCCTAAAGCTTCATCCATATAAGAAAATGTCTGCGCTACTGGCACAGGCTCAGAAATACCTGTTGACTCAATGACAATTTGATCAATGCCACCTTTAAGTACAAGTCGCTCTACTTCTTTCAACAAATCATCACGTAATGTACAACATATACATCCATTAGATAATTCAACTAACTTTTCATCCGTACGAGACAAGCCACCCCCTTGAGCAACTAATTCTCTATCAATATTGATCTCACTCATATCATTCACGATGACAGCAATGCGACGCCCCTCACGATTTTGAAGAATATAGTTCAGTAATGTTGTCTTTCCTGAACCTAAATAACCACTTAATACTGTAACTGGAATTTTTGCCATAACAACCTTCCTTTACAAATCGTAATAATTACGTTTTAAATTTTAGTAAAAGCAGGTATTTTTAGCAACCTTTTTTTGATTATTTTAAATAATGGTTACAGTAAAATACAATGCGGTTGTATATGCCGGTCATGATTAGCAATCGCTTCAATACAATGTTTATCTTTGGCCGAATCTTTAACCCATTTCAAAGATTTTATTGCTGCTTCTTTATCTACAAGTACACCAGGTAAAATCTCTTCCTTCCAAGATTTTTCTGCATAGCCCACATCTGACGCAAGTAAGACGTAATCCTGATAATCATTGGTAATCTTAGTTGCGCATAAGCCTTTACTATGCCCTGGTACCCAAATCATTTGTACAGAATTGTCTCCAAATACATCATAGGATTTGCCTTGAGGCCCTATTCCAGTATCTTCAAATTTAAATGGCTGTAAATGAACACCTTTCCATTCATGTTGTAAATAATGCATTTTATCCGTTTGAATCGCATCATATTCAGGTTCACTTAACATAATCCTTTTGGCATGTTTAACTAGTCTGAGTCCATCGGCATGATCACAGTGCATATGGCTCATTAATATATAATCGATATCACTCGGCTTATATCCCAGTTGTGCTAACTGTTCATGAATCGCCTGACCCGCTGGCAAGACCGCTTTATTCACAGGATATTGAAACGATAAATTACGAATTTGCTTTGTCCTATTATCAGTATGCCAACCGGTATCTATTAAAATAAGACCTTTAGGATGCTCAATTAAATATGCGGAAACGGGTAAAGCAACTTGATGTTTCTTACTTCTAAATAATCCTGTCCATGCTAAAGGATTACGACTCACATTAGAAAAAGGTAACGCTTCATCAACTATCACTGTTCCCGTATGCAAAATATGAATTTTTATTTGTTCCATTACATAACCCTCCATCATTAACTATTCATCGTACGTTTGATTTGTTCGAGATAACCTAATATTTCAGCTACTTGTTGATCATTAATATGAAATTTATCCATTAATCCTTGGTATAATTTCATTTGTCGTGTTTCATAAAAATGTATGCCTTTTTCTGTTAAATACACTAACTTTTCACGCTTATCGTGCCCTACTTGTTTAATCACAAAACCCATTTGTTGTAATTTACTAATTCGCTTAGAAATGGCCGTCTTAAATACACCCTGCGCTTCTGCAATTTCATTAATTGTCAGAGAACCGTGTTCATTGAGTAATTTAAACACGCCCATTTGTTCCCTAGAAATATTTATATCTTGTTCATCCAGTACTTCATTGATGGCTTTACTTAATTCAATGAATAATAAATGTGCTTGATTCAGATTTTGAAATGTACTTTGATTCATATCATCACCTCACAACGAATAGTACACCTAGGTGTACTATTATGCAAATTAATTACACTTTTAATCTTGAGATTCATGGATTAAAAGTGCATTAAGCGAAAGTTCCTAAGATTGTTCAAGAAACCGTTTCAACTCATCCGCAGTTTCTTTACCCTGATTAACAGCTGCTAAAGCGACCGCTTCACGCATCTCAGCATTTACCGTGTTATAGTTATAGTGTTCTAAAATACTTACCACATTAGCATCAGGTTTAACTAAGAAAACAGCTTTACCTTCTCGTTTCATTCGTGTAATAATATCGTTCAAACGATATGGCGTTGCTACAGGCAAATTGGTCGTTAAAATAACCACTTTATTCACACCATCTATGACATCAGGATTTTCCATAGAATATGAGCCACCATCATAATATAAATGATTATTGATAGGAATAGGTTGCCACACCCCCTGCAATGCTGAACTAGCTGCTAAAGCATCTACTAAATCAACATTTGAATATTTATTAAATACCTTTCTCTCAGATGTTTCTAATTCAGTAGCCACAACTTGTAATTGCTCATTCCATTCTAATGGCACACTCCCTAATCGTTCTCTAATCATATTACGTCGTTCTTCTAAAGAAACGAAGGGGTGTGTATTCTTTGAAATTTCACCCATGCCAGCGACCCACGACTTATCGGACAAACTCGTTTTAGCCAATTCATCAAACGTTTTAAATAAATTAGTCATTTCAGCATCAGAAATAGGAGTTATTTCATTAACTTTCTTAACAATTTGTTCCTGCCATATTGTCTCCCAGTCCAATGGAGAAGATAAAGTCGCACTTACCTGTGAACCTGCAGAAGTGCCTACAATATAATCCACTTGTCTTAAATTTAATCCAGCATCTGCCACACCTTTAAGAAAACCCAGGTGAAATGCGATACCGTAATGTCCACCACCACTTAACACCAAACTACTTTTGTCAGTCATATCAAAATATACCTCATTTCATTTGTCAGTCTTCATAGCTTATCACTACCAATTAAATAATAAAAACATTCTACCTACTATAGCTAAGCTGAAAAAATTCGAAAATAACATTAATTTTTGACACTAACGTATTCAAAACTTATTCAACACTAAAATAAAAAAGACTAGAAACCCTACAATAAAAGTTTTTCTAGCCTATCATTTAATGTTATTTCATTATTCCCATTCGATCGTACTTGGTGGCTTAGAAGTAATATCATAGACAACTCGGTTAACATGGTCTACTTCGTTTACGATACGACTTGAGATCTTTTGTAATACTTCCCAATCGATACGTGCAAAATCACTTGTCATACCATCAATTGATGTTACGGCACGGATACCAACTGTATAATCATATGTGCGATAGTCTCCCATGACACCTACAGATTGGATACCTGGTAACACTGTAAAGTATTGCCAAATATCTCTTTCAAGCCCTTCTTGACGAATGACTTCTCTTAGAATGGCATCTGATTCACGAACAATTTCTAATTTATCTTCGGTAATTTCACCTAATACACGGATACCTAAACCTGGTCCAGGAAACGGTTGTCGCCATACTAAATGTTCAGGAATACCTAGCTCAATACCTAAAGCACGTACTTCATCTTTAAATAGCGTATTGATTGGTTCAATTAATTCAAATTCCATATCTTCAGGCAATCCACCCACATTGTGATGTGACTTAATTGTTTGCGCCGTTTTTGTACCTGATTCAATGACATCGGTATAAAGTGTACCTTGAGCTAAGAAATCAACATCTGTTAACTTAGCCGCTTCATCATCAAAGACATAGACAAATTCGTTACCGATGATTTTACGTTTTTGTTCTGGATCTGAAACACCTTTTAATTTGTTCATAAAGCGCTCTTGTGCATTAACACGAATAATATTCATATCAAAGCCTTCGCCAAATTGTTCCATCACCATGTCACCTTCACCTTTTCGAAGTAATCCATGGTCCACGAAGATACATGTTAATTGATCGCCAATCGCTTTATGTAATAATACTGCGACAACAGATGAATCTACACCGCCACTCATCGCACATAACACTTTGCGGTCGCCAACACGTTTGCGAATTTTATCAATTTCAATATCGATAAAGTTCTCCATAGTCCACTCGCCAGTACAATTACATACTCGGCGCACAAAATTACGTAATAAATCGTTACCAAATTCTGTGTGACGTACTTCTGGATGGAATTGTACACCATAAATACGACGTGATTTATCTTCGATAGCAGCATAATTTGTGCTTGGGCTGTCGGCAATCACTT
This sequence comes from Staphylococcus sp. HMSC62D11, assembly GCF_001839145.1. Classification (NCBI taxonomy): domain Bacteria; kingdom Bacillati; phylum Bacillota; class Bacilli; order Caryophanales; family Staphylococcaceae; genus Staphylococcus; species Staphylococcus sp. HMSC62D11. Next base: position 44,413 of record NZ_KV840185.1, read on the forward strand.
CAAAGCCTTCTGGTATTTCAATCACTTTATCAGAGTGGCTCATCCAAACCGTTTGTTCAGCAGGTAAACCAAAGAATAATTCGTCTGATTTAGCATTAATAATGGCTTTACCATATTCTCTTTGGTTCGCACGTTCAACCTTTCCACCTAATAATTTAGTTGTTAATTGCATGCCGTAACAAATTCCTAATACAGGTATATCTAAATTATAAATTTCCGGATCAATTGTGAATGAACCTTCTTCATAAACTGAATTAGGACCACCTGATAAGATGATACCTTTCGGCTTCATACGTTTAATTTCTTCTATTGAAATTTCATGGTCATGTAATTCACTATACACACCCATTTCACGAATACGACGGGTAATCAGCTGATTGTATTGACTACCAAAGTCTAAGACAAGAATTAACTCTTGCTCTTGCGCCATTTCCATAGTTATAGTTCTCCTTTAAATTGAATTTATATAAATCATAGAGAGACGCTTTCCATGATGCCCTGAATGATTTCAGTTCTCAAAAAGCGTTCTCTCCTTGTGTTAAATAAAATGAATTAAATGTAATTTTAGAATGAGTAGTTTGGTGATTCTTTAGTAATTTGAACATTATGTGGATGGCTTTCAGCTAATCCTGCAGGTCCCATACGTGTGAATTGCGCTTCTTCACGTAATTGTTTTAAGTTTCTTGAACCTGTATAACCCATACCAGAACGCACACCGCCCATAAGTTGATAAACTGTATCTTGTAAAGGCCCTTTATACGCTGTACGTCCTTCAATACCTTCTGGCACAAATTTCTTAGGTGTCTTGTCTTCTTGGAAGTAACGGTCGTTAGACCCTCTTTCCATTGCGCCAAGTGAGCCCATACCACGATATACTTTGTATTGGCGTCCTTGGAAGACTTCTGTAGCACCTGGGCTTTCTTCTGTACCTGCTAATAAGCTGCCTAACATAACGGCATGGCCACCAGCAGCTAATGCTTTGATAATGTCTCCTGAGAATTTAATACCGCCGTCAGCAATAATTGCTTTATCATGTTTGCGCGCTTCCGTAGCACAATCGTAAATCGCTGTGATTTGTGGAACACCTACGCCAGCAACTACACGTGTTGTACAAATTGAACCCGGTCCGATACCCACTTTCACAACATCTGCGCCCGCTTCATATAATGCTTTAGTTGCTTCTGCTGTTGCGACATTACCAGCAATTAATGTAATGTTTGGATATGTTTTTTTAATATGTTTCACTTGTTCAATCACACCTTTAGAATGACCATGTGCTGTATCAATGACTAAAGCATCGACGCCGGCTTCAACTAATTTTTGAGCACGAATATCTGTATCTTTCGCAATTCCAATAGCAGCTGCTACAAGCAAACGTCCGTGCTCATCTTTAGCTGCATGTGGGAATTCAAGCACTTTTTCAATATCTTTAATCGTAATTAAACCTTCAAGACGTCCATTTTCAACAAGTGGTAACTTTTCAATTTTATGTTCTTGTAATATAGCTTCTGCTTCATCTAATGTTGTACCTACTGGAGCTGTGATTAAATTATCTTTAGTCATGACATCAGAAATTTTAATCGAAAAATCTTCAATGAAACGTAAGTCTCGATTTGTAATAATACCAACAAGCGTACGCACTTCTTTATTATCCACAATTGGGACACCAGAAATGCGGTATTTCCCCATTAAAGCTTCTGCTTCATAAACACTTTCTTCAGGCGTTAAGAAAAATGGATTCATAATAACACCATTTTCTGAGCGCTTAACTTTTTGAACTTCGTCAGCTTGTTCTTCGACACCCATATTCTTATGAATCACGCCTAGTCCGCCTTGTCTTGCCATTGCAATCGCCATTTTTGATTCAGTTACTGTATCCATACCTGCTGAAATAACTGGAATATTAAGTTTTAATTTATCTGATAATGCTACGCTCAAATCTACCTCATTTGGTAAAATATCTGATTCAGCTGGAATAAGTAATACATCGTCAAATGTTAATGATTCTTTAGCAAATTTGTTTTCCCACATTTAAATACAGCCTCCATTTTTTTATAGTTGATTCTATTATTTCACATTTTCTTCGCTTTGTTTATAGTTAATTCCATTAAAAAAGAAATTTAAAATGATAGCGGAAATAGCACCTAAGACAATCCCATTTTGAGTTAGCCATGCAAATTGTTCGCCTAAACCTTTAAAAGCTTGTGGCACTGCACTAATCCCTGTACCTAGACCAACCGATACTGCAATAATTAATAAGTTATTTTGATGTTTAAAATCAATATGACCTAAAATACTCACACCATAAGCCATGACCATTCCAAACATCGCAATCATTGCGCCACCTAGAACTGGCAATGGAATGATATTAGCTAAAGCACCTAGTTTAGGTAAGCATCCGCAAATTAATAATAGTACTACCATACCGTAAATAACTTTATTCTTTTTCGCACCAGATAAGGACACAAGGCCCACATTTTGAGAATAAGCCGTATAAGGAAAGGCATTAAAAATGGAACCTAAGACAATCGCAAGACCTTCCGCAGTGTAACCTTTGCGAAAATCCTTACGTTCAAGTTGTTTGCCTGTAATCTCACTTAATGCATGATAAACACCTGTAGATTCAATTAAGCTGACCATCGCCACTATAAAGAATACGAGGGTTGCACCAAAATCAAAACCAAAGCCTGCAAATCGCATTGGTCTCGGAATACCAAACCAGTGTGCTGCTCCAACTTGGTGAATATCAACAACACCTAAGAAACTAGCCAATACGGTACCAACAATAAGACCAATTAAAATCGCAATGGATTTAAAGAAACCTGTTGTAAAACGTTGAATAATTAAAATCACGACGAGCGTAACGGCGCCTAAAAATAAATTTTTAGGATCTCCATAATTTTTGGCACCTTCTCCACCAGCAAGGTAATTCATTGCTACAGGCATAAGATTAATCCCAATAATCGTTACTACACTACCTGTCACAACTGGTGGAAAGAATTTGACTAAATATGAGAAAAATGGTGCGATCAGTATCACTAGTATACCTGATAAAAAGAGCGAACCATAAAGAACGTCTAAACCTTTTGTTTGGCCAATCAGAATCATAGGTGCTACGGCTGTGAATGTACATCCTAATACGATAGGTAAGCCAGTACCTGTTACTTTATTGGCTTGTAAGAAGGTTGCAATACCACACATAAAGATATCAACTGTTACTAAATATGCAATTTCTTCAGGTGTGAACTTTAAGCTTGTCCCAACAATGATAGGTACAAGAATTGCGCCCGCGTACATAGCTAAGAGATGTTGCAAACTTAAGATGAAATTTTTCATTCATGGTCACCTAGTAAAGTCACTTTATTACCTTTTAAAGAAGCGACTTTACATAACGACGATACTTTTAAACCTGCATCTTCTAAACGCTGTCTTCCACTTTGGAAACTTTTTTCAACGACGATACCAATTCCGACAGTCTCTGCTTTAGCTTGATTCGCGATATCATATAATCCAAGTGAGGCATCCCCATTGGCTAAGAAATCATCGATAATAAGCACTTTATCATTTTCATCTAGAAATTCTTGTGACACAATGACTGTACTTGTTTTATTTTTAGTAAAAGAATGTATATCAGTACTAAAAAATCCATCTTTCAACGTACTCGGTTTTGCTTTTTTTGCAAATAAACATGGAACCTGGAAATGTAACGCTGCCATTATTGCCGGTGCAATGCCTGATGCCTCAATAGTTAAAATTTTTGTTACACCTTGATCTTTAAACTGCTCATAAAATGTCTGTCCTACATCATGCATTAATTGGGCATCTATTTGATGATTTAAAAACCCATCTACTTTCAAAATCTTTTCGTCAATGACGACGCCATCTTCAATAACCTTTTGTCTAAGCGATTCCACTTTCTAAAAACCTCCTCAAATTGTGTACAAAAAAATCCTCAAACCATAACCAGTTTCAGGATCTATGAGGTAACGACCAATACTTTAGATATTTATATCCAACCAATAGCAAATAGGTTTAGAAATTTCACTACATGTGCACTGTGTATAGTTGAAATTGCATTGATTTCCCTATTCATTGCTTACCTATTTAAATTGAGCTGAATAAACGTCTTTGTATTATCGCTAAACTCATAGTCATGTCGTTTGTGGCAACATGGTAGAAACTTCTAAAGCCATATTCTTCAGATTATATGAGTGATATAAATTATTTAATGATAATAGCAAACTTTGACACATTTTTCAATATAAGACATGTTCTTCAGCAGCATTATATCAACTTCTTTTAATGTAAGCGCTTCAAAAATTTGCGGCTATTATTTGTCATAAGATTTGCAATAGTTATATAATTGATTTGGTAACGTTTTTATTAAAAGACTTAAGGGTATATTTTTATTAAAAGTACAGAACGAAAATATTGGAGGGCGAAATTTATGACGAACTTTACTATAGTTAATAACGATTATGAATTGTACAAAGTTTTGGAAGACAAAAAAGCAGAAGGCTATTTAGAAAATGAATTAATGGTCATCAGTAAAAGTAAATTACACCTCGACGATTTGCACAACTCACAAATTACATTGATTGCTACAAGTGGTTCATTTAGTGACCAAATGTCTAAATTATTAACTGGTGAAGATGGCGAACATGCTGTATTATCACGTTTCCATCTTAATGATGAAGAATTAGAAAAGTATAAAAGTGAAATCTTAAATAATAAAATGCTTGTTGTTGCTGAACGCGATGACTCATCTCATAAAGAAGTAGATGAACATAATTCAGCTTATGAAAATATTGATATCACTCACTATGCTAATGAATCAAAAGGTCCAAAATCATAAGTGTCCTGTGCGTAGTCCTTATGTATGAATACTCAAATAAAGCGGGAGTAAGATTCAGACTTTAGAGGCGTTCTGTCTTACCCCGCTATTTTAATACCATCATTTTGATATGCTATAATGAGAAAAATGATTATGGGGTGAACTTATGAACTTTAAATTGATTGATAGTGTCAAAGATCCTTATTATCAACAAGCATTAACGTTATATGACAGTAAATTAGGTATAAAGCTGCAAGAAGATGCTCACATCTTTAAGCGTTCATTGGAAAATAACAAAACTGAAAATGACTATTCTTTTATAGTTGGTCTAAATGAGCATCAACAGGTTGTTAGTATGGCTACAGCACACTACGAAGCAACGACAAATTCTGCCTTTCTGATTTATTTATTAGCTCAAGATGGCCCTGAACACGACAACATTCTTGATGAAACCCTCACACATATTGAAGCTCAAATTAACTCACTTTCTAATAAAGTGCATAATAGAAACGTTAACTTTATTATGCTAGAAGTTCCTCAAACAACACCAAAAGAATTCGATGCCCAAAAGGATATTTTACATAGTAGACGCCAATTTTTATACGAGCATCAGTTTGAAAAACAGACAGACATTCGCTACTTACATCCGAATAATACTCCAGGTAACTCTGCTAGTGACGTTGACTTATTCATCAAACCTTACATTAAATTAAGTAAAGATGTATTCCCAGCAAGTGTAAAATCAAATTACATATTAAAATATGTGTTTGCAAACGGTATTTCAAGAGATATCATTTATCCTTTGCTCGTTAAAATGAATTTACGCCGTCCTTTCTAACAATACTTGAAAACGATACGCTTTAGGGTTAAACTATCATATGAGGTTAGACTGACGTTTGAGTGACCGTAGACAAACGTCTCTATACATAAAACTAATAAAGAAAGGATTTAACATATGTTAACAAAAGAATTCGCCCAACGCGTTGAACTTAGTGAAAAACAAGTGCGCAAAATCGTTCAACATTTAGAAGAACGTGGTTATCAATTAAGTAAAACTGAGTACCGAGGTCGTGAAGCCACAGATTTTAAAGAAGACGACATTGAATTATTCCGTGACATTGCAGACAAAGTGAAGCAAACAAATAGTTATGATCTTGCATTCGAGGAACTCGAACAGGAAAAAGATTTCTTGCAAGTACTTGTTAAAGAAGACAATAGCAAGTTGCCGACTAATCAAAATATTCCACAACTTGTAGAAGAGTTGCGCACAGAAATTCAAAAGATGCGTGAAGACCGCCAAATGCTTGGCCAAATGATGACTCAAGTCCATCAGCAACAGCAAGAATTAAAAGCCCTACAAACACAGCTAACAACTAAAATTGATGATAATACAGCATCAATTAAAGCGATTCAAACATCACAAGAAGATTTAGCAAATGCACAAAAAGCTCAAACAGCATATACAAGAAACGAATTAGTTAACGACATTATTAAAGCTCAACCGTTAGCACCAAATAGTAATCAAGAAGATGCAGCAACTAAAGCATCATCACTAAATGAACCTGACCTTGAATCTACAAAGGATAACCAAACTGCGAAACAGAATAATACAAAAACAGTTACAGCTGACAATCAAAGTAAGGAACAAAGTCATATTGAGACACCTTCAACTGATAGTGACAATCAATCAACAAAAGCTGAAGAGCAAGGAACAACTAGCAATGTATCAATTAAGGCCGATGACTCAATAACTAAACATTCAGATTCAGAATCAGAGTCAACATCTGAAGACAAATCAAAACAATTAGATGAAGATATTGCTAATTCATCTGAAACATCAACGCAGTCAACTTCTGAACAACAAAGTCAAACAGCAAATTCCGCTTCTTCTCAATCATCTTCAGTAAAACAACCGGCACCGAAAGAAGAGAAAAAGGGCTTCTTCGCACGCTTATTCAATTTATAAATTTTTATGTAATAAATAGAAAAACATGAGACATAACACTCAATTAAGAGGGAGCGGGACAGAATTCATAATGAATTCGTAGTCCCGCCCCGGCAAGGTTGACTAGGATTGAAAAAAGCTGGTCATCAGCGTATTTTCAATCCAGTCAACTACTGCCAATAATAGAACTCAGAGCCTAAAATATAATTATGTCCCAGACTCCATTTTGTTTAGTCGTCATTATTTCATTTCTTAAGTCAATTTCACCTTAACTAAATCATGTTTCATTATATTTCATTTTGAAATAACTTCTTGTTGATATGTTCTGGTCATTTTATTCCCTGCCATTCTTGATCTTTTTAACTCACATTTCTCATTAAAAAGCACTTATATTTTAAATCGCTCAAATATTTTGATTGCACGATTGATTCAATCTGCCTCCCATATTTCACCTCTCAAATGAATGATGGCATTTGCTATTTTATCCATACTACTTATATTTACTATAATTTTGTCTGAATAGTTTTACTTCTTTTATAGATATAATTTTTATATCTTTTATATTGAATTCTGTTATTAATAGTATTATCCTTATAATATATATCGGAATTAAAACAATAAATCTTTGGGAGGATTATACATGCAACATTTTTTTACAGTTATTAACGTCTTTATTTTAGTTGCCTTTATTGTTGCATTATGGATAATGGCTAAAAAGCACGTGTCATTCCCTAAACGCGTTTTTACTGCTTTAGGTATTGGGATTGTATATGGCATTGTGTTGCACCTTAGTTATGGCGTAGACTCAAATATATTAACGCAAACTACAGATTGGTTTAGTATTGTGGGCGATGGCTATGTAGCGTTACTACAAATGATTGTAATGCCACTCATATTTATTTCTATCGTCTCAGCCTTTAGTAAAATTGAAATAGGCGATAAATTTGCCAAAATAGGTAGTTATATTTTCGCTTTTTTAATTGGTACAGTGGCAATTGCTGCGATTGTCGGTATCATTTACGCGATGCTTTTCGGTTTAGATGCATCTAGTATCGATTTGGGTAGTGCTGAACATTCTCGTGGTACAGAAATAAGCAAGCAAGCTAAAGACCTTACAGCCAATACCTTGCCACAACAAATTTTAGAACTATTACCAAGCAATCCATTCCTTGACTTTACTGGTCAAAGAACTACTTCCACGATTGCCGTAGTTATTTTTGCTACGTTCGTTGGTTTTGCATACTTACGTGTGGCTCGTAAACAACCACAAAATGGCAGCCTTTTAAAACGTGGTATTGATGCGATATATGCACTGGTCATGGCTATTGTGACATTTGTTTTAAGACTTACACCATACGGTATTCTAGCCATTATGTCATCTACAATTGCTACAAGTGATTTTGCGGCAATATGGACATTAGGTAAATTTATGCTCGCATCATATGCAGCACTGATTACAATGTACATGATTCATCTAATCATTTTAGGTGGTTTGGGGCTTAACCCAATTAAATATATGAAAAAAACATTCGAAGTTATGGTCTTTGCGTTTACATCACGTTCAAGCGCAGGTGCATTGCCGCTCAATATCCAAACACAAACACAACGTCTTGGTGTCCCAGAGGGTATTGCTAACTTCTCAGCAAGCTTTGGTTTATCAATTGGTCAAAACGGCTGTGCCGGCATTTATCCAGCAATGCTTGCTATCATGGTAGCACCTGTCGCAGATGTCAAAGTAGATCTCAGCTTTATTTTAACCGTAGTTGCTGTAGTAATTATTAGCTCATTTGGTGTTGCTGGTGTAGGTGGCGGCGCAACATTTGCTTCTATCTTAGTATTATCAACATTAAACTTACCTGTAGCACTCGCTGGTGTCTTAATATCTATTGAGCCACTCATTGATATGGGACGTACCGCATTAAATGTCAATGATTCAATGCTAGCTGGTACAGGAACAGCTAAATTAACACGCCATCTCGATAAAGAAAAATTCAACTCTGAGCATTACGGTGATTTAACAACAAATTAAAGTTAAACAAAAGGGAGCGGGACAGAATTCATTATGAATTCT
>NZ_KV840185.1:53362-97856 GCF_001839145.1 Staphylococcus sp. HMSC62D11
AGAGTTCATAACTTAAAACATAATTATGTCCCAGCTTCTTTTATTCTATATATCAATGATTATCGTTTCATAAACCCCGCTTTATTTAATTGTTCTAACATATCTAGACGTGGTTTATTACTTAAGAAAGCCTGAACTTGGTCGGACCAGGTTTCTACTCGTGTACCATTTGTGCGCTTCTTATAATAGTCGCTAACTAACTGGTCATATTCTATTAATACACGTGTGATATTGTCTTTATCTGCGTTGTATTTATTTTGATGGAACACACTATCATATGGTAATCGTGGTTTTGGTGTCCCCTGCTCATCATCGGCTGGTTCACCTATAGCCATACCAAATAACGGGAAGGTATACTCAGGTAAGTCTAAAATGTTTCTCACTCTACCAACATCATTGCGCAATGAGCCCAGATAAACGATGCCATAACCCATATCCTCGGCAGCGACTGCCATATTTTCAGCGACTAAAGCTACATCAATCGTACCTACCAACAATCCTTCTGCTGATTCAAATGATCCTGTCATATCATTATCTGTGCGTTCGTTAATCATTTGATGACGATAATAATCAAGCACAAACACAAATAAATATCCATTATCCACAACGTATGGCTGTCCAGATACTTCTTTTAAATCTGTTTTAATTTGAGGATCATCAACGCCAATAATGGAATATGTTTGCAAGTAACTTGACGTTGAAGCACTTTGACCTGCTTCAACCAATTTTCTTACGACATCATCACTTAATGGTTTATCTTTAAATTGTCTCACAGAATGATGTTCTTTCATCAATTCATATGCATATTCTGACACATTATCCACTCCTTTATCGTTGCTTCATTATAACAATGATTTGTTAAATTGTATGTTTACTCGCTTCATACCCATTTAGTCATAAATTAAAAACATTTGCCATCAAAGTTAAATATCGTTATCATAATAGTAGAAATTTTCAGAATATTAAGGAGCGATGATAGTATGACTCAAGCTAATCAACACGTATCTTCAGCTTTATTTAATGCTTTTAAAACGCATCAACCTATTGAGTTTATAAGTAAATCTTATTCATTAAATGAGAGTGAAGCTTATCATACGCAAGATGATTTAATTAAACAACTACAATCTTATGAAGGTTCTAAAGTAGCTGGTTATAAAGTAAGTATGACCAGTGCGGCAACTCAAGCGATTGCCAATACCAACGAACCCGCTTACGGCACTATTTTATCAAGTAAAGTAGTCAAAGGGGGCGACACAATTTCATTATCTAAATTATTTAGTCCTTTGTTAGAGCCAGAAATTATGTTTAAACTGACGGCAGACTTACCTAAAGACTCAGATAATCTAACTATTTTATCTAATGTTAAAGTTGCGGCAGGCATTGAAATACCTGATGCGCGATATATCGATTGGTTCCCTAATTTCACTTTAGCCGATCTTATTTCAGACGATACAGCGACAGGTCTTATTGTAGTTGGCAAATTTGTTGACCCATTAGACTACGATGCATTCGCGAATATTCCGTTATCATTAGTAAAAGATGGCAAAGAAATCGCAACTGGCCTTTCAAATGAAGTATTAGGCAATCCTATTGAATCCGTAAAATGGTTAAACAATAAATTACAGTCTCAAGATAAGCAGTTGAAAAAAGATCAAATCATATCATCAGGAACTTTTATCTCGCCATTAACTTTAGAAGAAGGTAATTATACAGCAAGCTATGGCGAAGTTGGTTCTGTTGACATAACGGTTACAAATTAAGATATGATTTAATTTATGATATTCAACAGCAATTCTTAACTACTATTTAATTGAGAAAATGAATATCTAATTGATAAAATTGTAAACAAAGATTCACATATAATATTAATTATTATCTATGATCGTCCTTATGTTAAACACAGAAGTAATTAGGTTCACAAACCTTTCTAAACTAATCATTCTTTTAATTCCAAAGTGGCAACCTACAATAACTATAATAAGTATGTAGCTGTTGCCACTTTTTTGTGTCTAAAATTTCTTGTCATGTTTTGCCAAGGTTAAAAGAGGTTAAATGGTAAATGTGAATATATTTTTAAGTTCTTGTATAATTTGTGAACTTTAATTCTAATTATTGAAGTTTATTAAGCTTAATTCATATCCTAATTATTTTCTGATAATTTAGTGAGTTACTTATGTTGACTATTTAAACTTGCCATGTGATAATAGCGATTAAGAGATTAGAATTATTATAATCAAGAAGTGATTCTAATTCACAATCTACAATCAAATTTAGGAGGAATTTACCTATGTCATTAATTAACAAAGAAATCTTACCGTTTACAGCAGAAGCTTATGATCCAAAGAAAGACGAATTCAAAGATGTTTCTCAAGATGATTTAAAAGGTTCATGGAGTGTTGTTTGCTTCTATCCAGCAGACTTTTCATTCGTATGTCCTACTGAATTAGAAGATTTACAAAATCAATACGATCAATTACAAGATTTAGGTGTGAATGTATTCTCAGTTTCAACAGATACTCACTTTGTACACAAAGCTTGGCATGACCATTCAGATGCGATTAGTAAAATCCAATACGTTATGATTGGTGACCCATCACAAGTTATTACACGTAACTTTGACGTATTAGATGAAGAATCAGGTCTAGCTCAACGTGGTACATTTATTATAGACCCTGATGGCGTTGTTCAAGCAGCTGAAATTAATGCTGACGGTATTGGCCGTGATGCAAGCACATTAGTACACAAAATCAAAGCTGCTCAATATGTTCGTCAACATCCAGGTGAAGTTTGCCCAGCTAAATGGGAAGAAGGTTCAGAAACGCTACAACCAGGATTAGATTTAGTAGGTAAAATTTAAGGGGGCATCCGAAAAGCATGCTTAACAAAGATTTAAAACAACAATTGTCTCAACTTCTTGACTTAATGGAAGGCGATGTTCAATTTGTAGCGAGCATTGGTTCCGACGATAAATCCAAAGAATTAAAAGATCTCTTAGATGAGATTTCAGGCATGTCAGAGCGTATAACAGTCGTTGAAAAAGACTTAAAACGTACACCAAGTTTTTCAGTCAATCGTCCTAATGAAGAAACCGGCATTACCTTTGCCGGTATTCCATTAGGCCACGAATTCAATTCACTAGTCTTGGCTATCTTACAAGTAAGTGGTCGTGCTCCTAAAGAAAAAGAAAGCATTATTAATCAAATCAAAGCACTAGATGGTAGCTATCACTTTGAAACTTATGTTAGTTTAACGTGTCAAAAATGCCCAGATGTCGTTCAAGCATTAAACTTAATGAGTGTAATTAACCCTAACATTACGCATACGATGATTGATGGTGCGATTTTCCGCGATGAATCTGAAAATATCATGGCTGTGCCCGCTGTTTTCCTAGACGGTGAAGAGTTTGGCAATGGTCGCATGACAATTTCAGATATTTTATCTAAACTAGGTAGCACACAAGATGCTTCTGAATATGAAAATAAAGACCCTTATGATGTACTTATCATAGGTGGTGGACCAGCAAGTGGTAGTGCGGCTATTTACACAGCCCGCAAAGGCCTACGCACTGGAATTATCGCTGACCGTATTGGTGGTCAAGTTAATGATACAGCTGGCATTGAAAACTTTATTACAGTTAAACAAACGACTGGTAGTGAGTTTTCATCTAATTTAGCAGATCATATTGCGCAATATGACATTGATGCTATGACAGGTATTCGTGCCACAAATATCGAAAAAACAGATTCAGCTATTCGTGTTACACTCGAAAATAATGCAGTATTGGAAACAAAAACTGCGATTATTTCAACGGGCGCAAGTTGGCGTAAACTCAACGTTCCTGGAGAAGATCGCCTAATCAATAAAGGTGTGGCATTCTGCCCGCACTGTGACGGTCCACTTTTTGAAAATAAAAATGTGGCAGTTATCGGTGGTGGTAATTCAGGTGTTGAAGCAGCCATTGATTTAGCTGGTATAGTAAAACACGTTACATTATTTGAATTTGCACCAGAGCTTAAAGCAGATACTGTTTTACAAGAACGTCTTCGTTCATTATCTAATGTTGATATTACAACAAATGCTAGAACAACAGAAGTTCTTGGTGATGATCATGTGACTGGTATCCAATATGAAGATATGTCAACTAATGAAATTAAAGAATTAACTTTAGATGGTATCTTTGTTCAAATTGGATTAGTTCCTAATACAGCATGGTTAGGAAATGCAGTTGAGCTTAATGAACGTAAAGAAATTGTGACTGACCGCAATAATCAAACTAACGTTCCTGGTATCTTTGCTGCAGGAGATGTAACAGATCAAAAAAATAAACAAATTATTATCTCTATGGGATCAGGTGCTAATGCTGCATTAAACGCATTTGATTATCTCATCCGAAATTAATTAAATTAGCCCACCTATCAACAATATCTTTAAAGACGAACCTCGATAATGAGGTTCGTTTTTTATGTTTTAAAATGATGAAGTGAGCCAAGGGAACAGGACAGAATTCATTATGAATTCCTAGTCAACTACTACCAATATTTAGTTCATAACCTAAAACATAATGATTTCACAGTCTTTTGAAGATCTTTCATTATTCATCATTTTGCATCAGCAAAAACTTTCTAATGAATCCAATAAGTATACACTCTACGACACTAACTTTAATATCCATACAAATTATCGCCATATTTTCTTCATATTATAAAATTTAATATATCGTAAACGTTCATTTATTGTGATATACGTGATAATCTATTATTATTATGTATGCAAACAAACATTCATGCGATAGTTATAAAGGAGTATACAAAATACGATGAAAAAAAGAATAATTTATGCTTTATTATTCACTATTATGCTCGTCTTAAGCGCTTGCTCAAATGGTGATATAGATGATAATGACCACCACGCAAATGGTATCCATGCACCCAAAAATGTTAAAAAAATAACTGAAAAAGACATCTTTTCTTCTAATAAACAAAATAAAAAACTCAGTGAAAAAGAGATGAATCAAGCGATCCAAAAATATTTAGATGTTAATTCAATTATCCTTGACAATAAATATTTAATGCAAAGTAAATTAGATAAGCAATCTGATAGTCAAAATAAAGTAACTGACAAGCAGGCTAAAGAGTTAAGTCAATTATCTAATAATGCAGTTAAAAACGATATGCACTTCAAAAACTTTGTAAAAAATAATACCCTGCCAAAGGGATACGAAGCAAATACCGAACGTATCATTAAGTATTTTCATGCTTTAAATAGCACCATTTCTGATGTTGATAAATCTATTGAAGAATTAAACTATCAACCACAAAACTCAATTAATGTAGTAGATGTTCCAACACATTATGCTGGTGATGTAAATGGTAAAGTTCAAAACAAAATCAAATCTTTCTTAAACGATAAACATATTAAGACTGATGTCTTTGATAAATAAAACTAAGGCATAAGTTTATTGATGTCTCAGTTTACTCTAATTGCATGCGATGCTCATACCGCTAAGCGACTTTTTAGATGACACATGAAATGATGTTGCGTTCATAATTTAAATAATATGTTAAGAATATTGATTAAAGTTGGTAGCACAAACAAATTATGATACCCTTTATAGTGAAATAATAACACTATGGAGGGTATCACTATATGGACAAAGATTATTATAATGAACCTTTGTTTTGCAAAATTTTAAATTATATATCAACAATATGTATGTTATTAGCCTTAATTATCCTAATTATTAGCTTTTTTATTGATTTGCCTAAATTGATTATTCCTATACTATTAATTATCGGCTTATTGATTAACGTCATTCCTAATATTTATAAAAAGAATATGGGTATTGTTGTTACTGATATCATTATTGCCATCGTTATACTACTGCTTAATTTATATTAAATACGTGACAAAAATACGCTCGGTTAATATATCATTTTCTAGCATTAAAATTCTTTATTTTTGGCAGAAAGTGCCTGAGACATTATTATGTTCTAGGCTATGAACTAAATATTGGCAGTAGTTGACTGGATTGAAAATACGATGATACCAAGCTTTTTCAACCCTAGTCAACCTTGCCGGGGCGGGACTACTCATTCATCATGATTGCTGTCCTGCTCCTTATTTTATATTTCTACCACAATGGGTTTACAGTTTTCAATATGTATTTGCTTGGCGTCTTCACGTTTTAATACACCTAAATACACTAAGGCACAGCGAATAAGTATTTGATGCGCCACAACTACAATAGTATCATACGTCGAATTGACGGTATGATTAAAAAACGCTTCAAAACGATCAATAACGTCTTGATAGTTTTCTCCTTGAGGTACACGTTGAGTATAGCTATTTCTAAAATTCATATATGATGATTGGGTAAAATATTTCTTATATTCGGATATCTGTTCGAGTTCTTGTTGATTTTTCCCCTCAAATACACCTAGGGAACGTTCTCTAAGCAATGGCGTTAGCGTCGTAGGAATATCATATGGGAAAATACAGCTATACGTCTGTACTGTGCGCTTTAAATCTGACACATAGACATGCTGAATATCTTTAGTATTAAAATAAGATTCAAGTGCCTGTGCACTATTTCTTCCCGTCTGTGTGAGATCAACATCAAGTTGTCCGCAATAGTATGTCTTACCTTGATGATTATCTAAATTAGCTTGTGATTCTCCGTGTCTAACAAAATATATTTTCATAGTCTATTACCTTTCATGCTGCAGAATATATTTATAATTTTAATGTCTCTTATCACAATACTTTTGTTGGGCAAACTATGATACAAACCAACATGATTTTAAGACTGTTACTTTGATGAATCAATCACAACAATTGTATCATACCTGAATACATCAATGTGATACAATTATTATTAAAAAAATATCATTATTAAGTAATTTCATTGTGCAAAATTTCTAATTATTATCACTATTTTTATTGCTAGTAACATGTAATCATGCTAAAATATAACTGTAGTTAGAGATAACTACATAGTCTTTTATATTCATGAACATAATACTCCTGGATGACGCCTTAACCCGACGTCATCCTCTTTTTTTATGTATTTTAAGGTAAACCCATATGAACAACCTCATTAAAATAAAAAAGCGAACTATACCAGTACCGTCTTTACGATACTTGATACAGTCGCTCAAATGATACGATGTCTATTTTCTTAATGCTTTTAAAGCTAAAGAAATTAAGAAAATTAAAATGATTGAACCTAATAATGCTGGGAAAATGTAAATACCAGCAATAGATGGTCCCCAATGTCCTAGTAACCAACTACCTACAGCAGAACCTACAATACCAGCAATAATATTACCAAGTATACCACCTGGAATGTCTTTACCTAAAATGGCACCTGCTGCCCAACCAATTAATCCGCCGACTATAAGCATTAATATAAATCCCATAATTTATTCTCTCCTTCATCAATTAAATTATTATGTCCCTTATGTATACCACTCTGTCGACAATATAAACATCACAACAAAATTTATATCATTTTTATATAAACTTTTTTAAAACTTGGTTTTATGGAATCTATATAACTTTCCTCGTGTTTTACCGCTTTCTGTATTTAACGATAATATTAATAATCAGCCATACAATCTGAATTATAAATGGAATAATGTAAGCGATTAAAAGTACAATCAAAGCGTACATTCGAGCTTCAGGTGACTGTACCATGCCAGAACCATCTACTTTCCGAATCAAAATAGCCAACGACATGCCTGCAAACGTAATTATCCAAAAAACAGTCACAATCCACCATATGATCCATGACGTTTTCATAAATATCAACAAGTCCTTTTCTAATTATTGTGTATTTACAAACATTTTAAAAAAATTACGAAATAATAGCAATTATACATGAATGATGCACAAAAAACGCGCTGTTAAATTCGTTTATTATATAACAATGCTATTTTGAAGTTCCAAAATTAATAAGTTGATTATTTTTGAGAATAGGCATAATATATATAAATATCAAGAATATATAAAGGACTATTACTTATTGGAGGTTATGTTATGAGCTCACATGCTTTATTTAACTTAAGAACAAAACGTAACTTAGAAATTAATGAATTAACAGATTTATTAAATAAAAAATATGGTACACATTATGAGCCACATCAATTATGGGAGTGGGAAAATCATCAACATGAACCAGAATTTAAAGACGCTATGAATTTAGCCGATTTCTTTGATGCACCATATGAATTATTTGTGGAAAGTAAATATCAAGAATATCAACAACAATTAGAAGACGTAGATATTCGTCTCTAAGTTTATATTGGGCGCAGGACAGCATTCATTGTGAATTCATAGTCCCGGCGCCACGGCATGGTTGACTAAGATTTTAAATAGCTTAGTATAAGCGTATTTGCAATCCACTCAACTACTGCCAATATATGATTACGAAATATCAAAAAGCTCCCTTCAAAGTTTTCATTTTTTCAATGTCTACGTTGAAGGGAGCTTATCATTATGTCTCAGGTGTTATTTTTATACAACGCACACCCGCCCTGGGTTGGAAGACGGGTGCGCTGTATGTGTAAGAACACATATAACATTAGGCATAATATTCACTATGTTCGCGCCTATCTGAACATACTTTAATTTTATCACAGACTCGTAATTTACAACATCTTTACACCTTATTAACAAATGATTCGAGCTAACATATTATATTAAATTTTATATTCTAATACATGTTATAATTATGTAAAAATCAATGATTAAAATATACGTATATGGAGGCATAATTAAGATGAAATTCATTAACTTTAGTACAATGACTGAAAATGGTTTAAATAAGAAAGTAAATCAATTTTTAGAAGAAAATCCTTATATCGAAATTATTAAATTTGATTACCAAGTTGGAACAGGTGGCTATGGCGTGGGCATACTGTATCAAGATCGTAAAACGTACTAATATTATCATTGGCCTGATGGATGCAATGGGGCGGGACAGCATTTATTATAAATTCGTAGTCCCGCCACGGCATGGTTGACTAGGATTGAAAAAGCTTAGTATAAGTGCATTTTCAATCCACTCAACGACTGCCAATATTTAGTTCAAATCCTAACACATAATGATGTCCCAGTCCTTTTTATATTATTTTGACTCATGACTATATGTCAGTATTTAAATATAATTAGTGATACCCGTTGTATATATATCAGTATTTTTCACTAATATTATTTACATGTATTTCTTTTAATTTATTATTAGTGTATTCAAAATAACCTTGCCCGTTTGCTGTGTTGATTTAAAATTAATTATTACTTCTATCTTTATTATACTTAGCGTGTAAATAAATTAATGCAATACCTATCAATATAATAATCACATGACCGATAATGCCTAGAAGTTTAGATTCGTCTAAATTTAAAACATTAAAAACGATTGGCTGTAATATAATTAAGATTAAAAGGTACAAAATCACTTTCATAGAAGTAAAATACTTTGCCATAGTTACACTCCTGTCTAATTATTCTTATTGCTATTTCTGAAATTCTCATCCGCTTTTCTGTAAATTATATGATTATTGCATGTATTATGGAACCAATAACGTTTATTATTACTTCGCATGTATGGCCTCCATAAATACTTTTTATATTTACCACATATGATAACAAATATCTCCAAAGCTGAAAATGAAGCCTTTTTATCAATATACAATTATGTTATACGATCTTGCAAACTCAAATTACATACAATAAATGATTCCGTTCAAGCGTCTGAAATGATCTTTTTATTTAAAATAAGAAAAATAAATTACTACTGTTACATATACCAGACCGATAAACCCATGCACTAATAGGTTAATATAAATCTGTTTTTTATTCATATTATTACCTTTATTTATCCTTCTATAATTTAAGTTATAGAAAAAAGTACAAGTTACAGAATATAATACTATAAATAATAAGCCTAATAGCAAAGCTACATAAATATTCAAAACCGTTTACCTCGCTTATAGTCATCTTAATTATAAGTGTAACATAGGACGTTGCTGCAATGAGAGCGGGACAGCATTCACTATAAATTCGTAGTCCCCGCCCTGGCAAGGCTGACTAAGATTGAAAACAACTTGGTATCAACATATTTGCACTCCAGTCAACTACTGTCAATATAGAGTTCATAGCCTAAAACATAATGATATCCCAGGTCCTTTAATAAATGGTTCTATAATTCTCAAAACACAAAAATAACTCCATAAGCCTATGCTTACGGAGTTTTCCTCTTTAATATAGGGATATTTTATATCATTTCATTCGCTATTAAAATGCTTATATAACAATATTTATAGCTATAATATTAATGAGTTAATATTCATACTCTTGCCCTTTATTTCAAAAGTACGCCCTTTTTTTGCCCTCTTTTATTTACTAATCACTTTGTTTTTCTTTTCTAAAAACCATATCGTAAACAAATGAGATTACCGCTAATACAATCCCTAATGTTAAAAGTCCATTTAATCCATTATCACTGTAGATATTAATAATGTTTAACGAACTTATTTTGTCAGCAAGCCGATTAGTTATATGTATATTAAAATAACTTAATAAATATGTACCTATCACAAAGATAGCAATAATGAATATAAAATCGCCTAGTGTTTTTAAAAATTTACTCATCCTTGTTTTCCTTTTTAGCTTTGGCTATTAATATTAACATCATTATCAAAGGAAACGCTATAAGAAAGTAAATCATTCTAACAACCTCCTATGTATATTTAATATCACTGTATCAAATATGAGTATTTGGTTCAATTGCGTTTTCGCTTAAACCCATTCTTAATATCTCTCAATAGAGCGTTACTCCCCAATCAATTTGAAATAGTCTCCATAGTAAACGCTATAATTTTACCTATTAATTCCATATATATGACCTCCATAGGCTTTTAATTATATTTGCCACGAATGAACGCAAATTAACATACCCAATATATCTATATGTCTAAAAGCTCAATTATTCGTTCTGATATATCTCAGTGAACAATTGGTTCTATTAGTTATATACTATCTAGTATATCAAGAAATCTTGCGCACGCTTAACCTACATAGTTATTCCCCACTGTAACTTAGGACGTTGATGTAATGGGAGCGGAACAGCATTCATGATGAATGAGTAGTCTCGCCCTGGCAAGGTTGACTAAGATTGAAAACAACTTGGTATCAATATATTTGCACTCCAGTCAACTACTGTCAATATAGAGTTCATAGCCTAAAACATAATGATATCCCAGGTCCTTTAATAAATGGTTCTATAATTCTCAAAACACAAAAACAACCCCATAAGCCTATGCTTACGGGGTTTTATAATAAACTATATATTAGTTTTCTTCTTTAACATATGGTAATAATGCCATATGACGTGCACGTTTGATAGCTGTTGTCAACATACGTTGATATTTAGCTGAAGTACCAGTTACACGACGTGGTAAAATTTTACCGCGTTCTGAGATAAAACGTTTCAATAACTCAGTGTCTTTATAGTCGATATGTGTAATGCCATTTGCTGTGAAATAACATACTTTTTTACGACGACGTCCGCCTCTTCTTGGTCCACCTGCCATGGTTAACTGCCTCCTTTAATATTTTTTATTTCATGCGTTCATTTTTTTAGAATGGTAAGTCATCATCACTAATATCAATCGGTCCATTAGCATTGGCAAATGGATTATCGTTTTGATTAGATTTTGATGCGTTATTGTTATTATATGACGTATTTTGTCCTGATTGTTGACCACCGAATCCTTGACCATAGTCTTGGAATTCATTGTTTTGTGAACGTTGGCCACCATGTTGTGCGTTCTTAGGTTCAAGGAATTGAACACTGTCACATACAACTTCGGTAACAAAAATACGACGACCTTCTTGATTTTCATAACTACGTGATTGTAAGCGACCATCAACGCCGGCTAAACTACCTTTATTTAAATAGTTATTAACGTTTTCTGCTTGTCTTCTAAAAACAACACAGTTGATAAAGTCAGCTTCGCGTTCCCCTTGAGCATTCGTGAATGTACGATTAACAGCTAAAGTAAAAGTCGCTACACTTACGCCTGAGGGAGTAGTTCTGTATTCTGGATCTTTGGTTAAACGACCTACTAATACAACTCTATTTAACATATAAGCGCCCCCGTCTAATTATTACTTATCTTGGTCTTCACGGATAACGATGTAACGAATGATATCATCATTAATCTTAGCTAAACGTTGGAATTCGTCAGTCGCTCTATTGTTATCTGTTTTAATGCGTACGATGTTATAGAAGCCTTCTTTGAAATCTTCAATTTCATAAGCAAGACGGCGTTTACCCCAATCTTTTTCTTCTAAAACTTCTGATCCTTCTGAAGCTAAGATACCGTTAAAACGTTCTACTACAGCTTTTTTAGCATCCTCTTCAATATTTGGACGTACGACATACATAATTTCATATGTTCTCATTTTATAATTGCACCTCCTTGTGGTCTATGCGGCTTATTAACTTTATCAATAAGCAAGGAATAATTTTCATTACTCACAGTCCATAATTATAGCATAGGGTTTTACTTTTTACAATCTATATTATTTTGTCTTTTACATGTCGCATACCGCCAAAATATAGTGAACATTTTATTTTTAAATCAAACTTATTTCCTATTTCATATATCGAGCAATACGCATGGTTGCTAATACATTTTAAATATTTTACCCTCTATACGAACCATTCAAAAAATATTTAAACACTTTCAACTGTAGTTTACATAATAAGGAGGCTCTTAATGTTTATAAAAATATCACGATCGATTATAACCCTCTTAATTTTACTGACAACTCTATGTACCACCACAGCTTTAGCAGAAAAACCAGTATATCAATATCATAAAGGTACAATGGGCTCTGGTTACAAACAATACATAAATAGTGGTGCAGGCGGCCGAGGAGGCATGCCAACTAAACCACGGGCAAATGTTTCGTCATCCAGCAAAAGAATTTTAGATATATCTGAATGGCAAGGTGCACTTACCGATGCTCAAGTAAAAGCATTAAAGAAAAACTATGACTTCATCATTATTCGCGGACAATATGGCTCTGAATATGTCGATAAATGTTTAGCAAACAATTCTGCACTTTTAGATAAATACAATATGAAATTTGGTGTTTATTCTTATAGTATGTATGAAAATGCCGATGATGCGCGTTATGAGGCTCGAACACTTCATCAACGTGCACCTAAAGCTGATTTTTACATTAATGATTATGAACAACAAACGGTTAAATCTGGTGATGAAAATACTGCCACTCAAGCTTGGGCTGCTGAAATGAAAAAGTTAGCGGGAAATAAAAAGGTATTGTTCTATTCTTACGAGAATTTCATGTTAAATCATGTTGCTAACGCCATTAATGCTTATGATGGATGTTGGTTAGCAGCGTATCAACAAACTGAACCTCAAAGCGAACATGTCCTATGGCAATACACGGATCACTATTATGCATCTGAACTCAAACAAAATGTTGATGCTAACTATGTAAGTCAAAATCTTAATCAGAATTTTTTTATCAACTAGGTTAAATAGCACTTTACAAAACAGAACGTATGTTCTATAATATCGATGTGAGGTGTTTAACATGCAGTTAAATTTAGATTGGTCTAAGGATTTTCAAGAATTTCAAGACATTCTAAATAGTGGTATCCACCCAGATTGGCTCTATTGTGCTAAAGCAAACTTGGTACTTCAACCCGCTTATACTGGTGAAGGTAAACAGTTTTTTAGCACAGAAGATATTGTTGAAGCGAGTAAAGTGATACCTTTCTTTTAAATCATCTTGACATTATCTTATTCATAAATAGTGACATGAAACAATTACGACCATACCAATTTTGTAGTATAAGTCTTCAGTTAACTAACTTATTCATTCAATTTTAACTTAAATCACAATATATACTTTTCCAAAGTTAATAAATAAAAACAATGTAAGCCCCTCGTCACATTAGCCATTTTCGAAGCTTACATTGTTTTTTATCTATGAGTTAGCAATTTATTGTTATCATTCCAATTTTAGACATTGAATCTAAAGTGAACAATATCTCCATCTTGCATGATATAGTCTTTACCTTCTAAACGTTGTTTCCCAGCTTCTTTTGCACCTTGTTCACCATTATATTCGACATAGTCTTTATAACTTGTTACCTCTGCACGAATGAAACCACGTTCAAAATCTGTATGGATAATACCTGCACATTGTGGAGCCGTCATACCTTGTTTAAATGTCCAAGCACGTACTTCTTGCACACCCGCCGTAAAATATGTTGATAAACCTAACAAATCATAAGTCGTACGGATAAGTTTATTTAAACCAGGTTCTTCAATGCCTAAGTCTTCCAAGAACATCGCTTTATCTTCATCATCAAGTGTTGCAATCTCTTCTTCAATTTTTGCACTGATTACGATAACCTCAGAATCTTCCTTTGCAGCATACTCTCGAATTGCTGTTACTTTATCGTTTTCTACATCGCCAATTTCATCTTCTCCTACATTAGCGATATATAACATTTTTTTAGATGTTAATAGCTGTGCTTGATTAACCCATTTTTGATCTTCTTCAGTAAACTCAAGGCTACGCACTGGATTACCTTCTTCTAAAGCTTCTTTAATACGATTTAGAATACGCATTTCCATTTCTGCTGTTTTATCTTTTTGACGAGCCATTTTTTCAATACGTGGTAAACGCTTTTCAACTGATTCTAAGTCTGCAAGCACGAGTTCCATATTAATGACTTCGATATCTTCTAAAGGATTTACGCGACCAGCGACATGTGTCACATTATCATCATCAAATGCACGTACAACTTGGCAAATTGCATCTACTTCACGAATATGTGATAGAAATTTATTGCCTAAACCTTCTCCTTTAGCTGCACCTTTAACAATCCCAGCAATATCTGTAAATTCAAATGCTGTAGGAATCGTTTTCTTTGGTTCTACCATTTCTGTTAATTTATCTAAACGCGTATCTGGCACTTCCACAATCCCAACGTTAGGATCAATGGTAGCAAACGGATAGTTTGCTGCTAAAGCCCCTGCTTTAGTAATTGCGTTAAATAGGGTAGATTTGCCTACATTAGGTAAACCTACAATACCTGCTGTTAAAGCCATTATTCATTCTCCTTACTTTCTGTATCTTGCTGTGATACAACGATTTTTTTCATTTTCTTATTAAACGTCTGCCGTGGAATCATGATGCTGCGATTACATTTTTCGCATTTGATACGAATATCAGCGCCCATACGAATAATTTTAAATCTATTCGCACCACAAGCATGTTGTTTTTTCATTTCTACTATATCATTTATTCCATACTTTGACGTCATAAAGTTACCTCCAATCCTTATTTGCTCTTTTGTTGACTTTCGTATTGAGAAAAGACCGGTTGAGGCAATTTAATACCTTCTTGGACAAACAATTTTTGAATTTCCTTACGTAAAATACGTGCACCAGCTGCACCTTCACCAGGAATGGTTTCTGCAGAAATTCTAAATGTTACTTTATTATTCTCAATTGCGTCTATCCCAAGAACAACTGGATCTGTTACAAATAAATAATACTTACTTCGCATTGACACAAACAATTTATTTAATTTCTTTTCAACTGCATCTAAATTCTCTTCAACTGATACAGGAATAACTACAATTGCAGTACCGTTCGTAATTGAAAAGTTTGTTATCTCACCCATGCTACCATTAGGAAGAATAGTTAATTCTCCAGTTATTGTATTAATGCGTGTTGATCGCAAACCAATCGATTTAACTGTACCTTCTGCAACTGTCGTTCCACCGCTATTGATTTTAACATAATCTCCAACATCAAATTGGTTTTCAAAAATAATAAAGAATCCCGTGATAACATCTTTTACAATCGTTTGGGCTCCGAAACCTACAGCTAATCCCACCACACCAGCGCTAGCAATAATGCCTTCTACACTTATTCCAAATTTACTTAAGACGGTTGTAATAACGATAAACCAAACAATATATTTTACGACATTTTGTACAAGGGATATGAGTGTTTTCGAACGTTTTTTATTTCCTTTTTTACTCTTGTTTTGGATTTTAAACGCTTGAGCAATAATTTTATTTAAGATGGATATAACAATGATTGCTACTAAGATATAAATTAAGATTAAAGCTAGTTTTGTAATTAAGTTTTCATATGTTTCGACCTTAGTTAACGGTTCGAATAATGATGCTAGTACATTTTTTATTTGATTCATTTATGCAAACCTCCCTATGTTTCGACAATTATGCCATTATATATAAATTCGGTTATACCGTCATCCGTCTACGGTTCGAATAATGAACAACATCACGACCTTTGTTTTCATTTTCCACCGCTATATAGTAACACCTTATTGCTATCATATGCATGCACTTTTTATTATCCGAACCTCAAATTGGGTAAATAAGACTAAAAATCGTGCATTACTTATCATGCAATAATTTAATTAACCGCTCAAATTCTTCTTTCGACTTAAATTCAAACGTAATTGCACCAACTTGTTTTTTAGTAGAGATATCAACTTTTGCACCATATTGTTCTCGTAATAACCGCTCTTGTTTTTGAATGAATTTAGGTTTTAGTGGTTCCTTAGTTACTTTGGGGTAAGGCTGACTTCCCTCTTGAATGTTGTTCACATACTTTTCTAAATACCTTACACTCCATGATTCTTTAAACGCTTTTCTGCCCACTTGAATCATACGTTGTTTATCCTTGATTCCGAGTAATGTTCTGCCATGTGCGCCGCTGAGTTCTCCTCGTTGTACACTATCTTTAAGTGATGTGGGCAAATGCAGAAGTCTTAACATGTTGGCAATATATGGACGCGATTTACCTAAGCGATGCGCGACTTCTTGTTGCGTAAGTTGCAAATCGTCCATCAATCGTTGATAACTTTCTGCTTCTTCAATTGCATTTAAGTCTTCACGCTGTAAATTTTCAATAATAGCGAGTTCCATCATATCTGCATCAGATAACTCTTTTATAATTGATGGCAACTTTGTCAATCCAGCAAGTTGAGAAGCTCTATAACGTCTCTCACCTACTACAATATAATATCCTTGAACCGTTTGTCTGAGCACAATGGGTTGTAAAATACCGTGAATTTTAATTGACTCAGCTAAATCGTTTAGTCGTTCTGCATCAAAATTTTTCCTTGGTTGATATGGATTAGGCATAATTTCTTCAATTGCAATCCATCGTATCTGCTCATCTTCATTTATCTGTAGGCGATGATCATTTTCTATAGCCACTAATTCTCACCTCATCTTCCCTTTACTAAATTTATTTTATACATCAAATGATTGTGTTCTATTACTTTATATTATTTTAAAAATTAATTGTGGTTTTCACAAGTGCTAACCGTACCCTTAGCCAAAAAATAAAATCTTTTTATCTAATTTATCTCGCATGTTTTATCGTTTACGATAATCTATCGGAATTAATTTTCTAATCTAAATTTTCAGAAAAGTTGTTGACAAATTAAATTTTGAGCTGTAAGCTATGAAATATCATTACAAAAACACTACACACTGTAATAAGGAAAGTAGAGCATACACTACAAGCACAGAGAGTTTCCATTTGCTGAAAGGAAACATTGGAAGCATGTTTGAAAATGGCCTTTGAGTGTTGATACCAATAGGAGGTATCAACGGGTTCGCCCGTTATAGCGATACAGTATTAACATTTTGTTGAATGGCGTACTGGAATGCAATACGTCACGACATGCCGGTTAATACTCATTTAATTCTTTAGAACTAAATGAGTTTTTTAATGTGTTCTAAATTCACATTAATCGTGGCTAAACGTGATATTCGTTTCACTTATGTCTAGACAAATATGGCGTACTGAATGAGGTTACTTTAGCAATAAAGTAACAAACAAAGGTGGTACCGCGAAACAAGCTTTCGTCCTTTACATCCGATAACTATCGGGTTTAAAGAACGAAAGCTTTTTTTATTGAAAAACGGAATGGAGGACATTGATATGAAAGATACACAATTGGCTCAAATCGCTTTAACTAAAGATGCGACCGGCGCCATTGCGAATCCCATTTATTTATCAACAGCATTTCAACATCCTCATCTTGGTGAATCAACAGGTTATGATTATTCGCGCACAAAGAATCCAACACGCAGTGCATTTGAGGAAGCGTTCGCTGCACTAGAACAAGGCGTTGCCTCATTTGCGACGTCGAGTGGCATGGCCGCTATCCAACTTATCTGTAACCTCTTTAAACCAGGTGATGAAGTGCTTGTCGCATTTGATTTATATGGCGGGACATTTAGACTGTTTGATTTTTATGAACAGCAATATGGCATTAAATTTAAATATGTCGATTTCTTAAATTATGATGACGTTTTACAGCATATCAATGCACATACTAAAGCATTGTTTATTGAACCAATCTCAAATCCACAAATGATAGAAATTGATGTCACGCTTTATTATGATCTCAGTCAGCGTCATGGATTATTGACGATTATCGATAATACGTTTCTTACGCCATACTTATCGACACCGTTGACTGAAGGTGCTGATATAGTACTACATTCAGCAACAAAGTACATTGGTGGCCATAATGATGTGTTGGCTGGCGTCGTCACGGTCAAGGATACGCAATTAGCAGAAACATTAGGTCAATTTCATAATATGACTGGTGCAACACTCTCACCATTAGACAGTTATTTATTACAGCGTGGTTTAAAAACACTTCATCTCCGAGTTGAACGGGCTCAACAAAATGCCCAACAACTTGCACAGCGTTGTAACGACTTAGCAGCTATTGATGAAGTTTTATATAGCGGACGAACAGGCATGCTAAGCTTACGTCTCAACAAACATTATTCAGTTGCTAAATTTTTGGAAAATTTAGAAATTTGTATATTCGCTGAAAGTTTAGGTGGAACAGAAACTTTTATTACTTTCCCATACACGCAAACACACGTCGATATGCCAGATGAAGAAAAGGATAAACGTGGCATCGATGAATATTTAATACGTTTGTCTATAGGTATTGAACATTACCAAGATATTGAAGCAGATATTATTCAAGCTTTAACACAAGCTAAAGAGGAGTGATGATATGGCTTTATCTAAAGAAACTGAAGTCATTTTTGATGAACGACGCGGTATTGATTATGACTCAGCAAACCCACCACTGTATGATTCTTCAACATTTCATCAACAAGTATTAGGTGGCAATGCACCATTTGATTACGCACGTAGTGGCAATCCAAACCGGCAACTGCTTGAAGATAAATTAGCTAAGTTAGAAGGTGGGACTTACGCGTTTGCTTATGCTTCAGGTATTGCAGCTATCTCGGCTGTATTGTTAACGCTGTCGTCCGGAGACCATGTCATACTTCCTGATGATGTTTACGGAGGTACATTCCGTTTAACAGAACAAATATTGAACCGTTTTGGTATTGAATTTACAACTGTCGATACCACACAACCCAATAACATTGAACAGGCGATTCAATCTAACACAAAGTTGATTTATGTTGAAACACCATCGAACCCATGTTTTAAGATCACTGATATTCGTGCTGTCGCCCAAATCTCACAGCAACATCAGTTATTATTAGCGGTTGATAATACATTTATGACACCACTAGGCCAGTCACCTTTAGCATTAGGCGCTGATATTGTTGTACACTCAGCAACTAAATTTTTAAGTGGTCACAGTGACATTATTGCAGGTGCCGCAATTACAAATCGACAAGATGTCGCTCAAGCTCTTTACTTATTACAAAACGGTACTGGCACCGCATTATCAGCACAAGATAGTTGGACACTAGCTAAACATCTTAAGACTTTGCCAGTACGCTTTAAGCAAGCTACAGCCAATGCAGAACGGTTAGTCGAATTTTTATCTCAACGTTCTGAAATTTCCGAAGTTTATTACCCAGGAAATCATGCTAAACATCTGCAACAAGCATCTAGTGGCGGTGCTGTCATAGGCTTTAGATTAAAGGATGAGTCAAAAGCACAAACCTTTGTTGATGCATTGACACTACCATTAGTTTCCGTCAGCTTAGGCGGTGTTGAGACAATTTTATCTCATCCAGCTACTATGTCACATGCAGCTATTCCAGAAGATGTGCGAAATCAACGCGGTATTACCTTTGGCTTATTCCGATTAAGTGTAGGATTAGAACAACCTGACGAACTGATTGCCGACATCAAATTTGCACTAAAGGAGGCTTTTAATGAGTCAATTTCTCAACCAGTTACAAAACAATATCTTAGTAGCTGATGGTGCTATAGGTACTATTCTTTATTCAGAAGGCTTAGATACTTGCCCAGAAGCCTATAACTTAACTCATCCTGATAAAGTTGAACGAATTCATCGCTCATATATCGAGGCAGGCGCCGATGTTATTCAAACCAACACATATGGTGCTAATTTTGAAAAATTAAAACCCTTTGGTTTAGAACATAAAGTTAAAGAAATTCATAAGGCTGCTGTTAAAATTGCAAAGCGCGCTGCGACTAAAAATACATTTATATTAGGTACTGTAGGCGGATTTCGCGGTATTAAACAAGATGATATTTCTTTATCAACGATACAGTATCATACGGAAAATCAAATTGATACGTTGATTGAAGAAGGTGTAGATGCACTGCTATTTGAAACATATTACGACTTAGATGAATTGAAACGTATTGTTACCTGGACTAAACGTAATTATGACATTCCGGTAGTCGCACAATTAACCGCTTCAAACACAACTTATCTTGTTGACGGTACAGAAATCAATGATGCCTTAGCACAACTTGTTACTTGTGGTGCTGATGTGGTTGGCCTGAACTGTCATCACGGACCACATCATATGGAAAAATCATTTTCTCACATCGCATTGCCAGATAATGCATATCTTTCGTGTTATCCCAATGCCAGTTTACTAGATATTGAAAACAGTGAATTTAAATATAATGACAATGCACAATACTTTGGTGCTGTAGCAGAAAAATTAATCGAACAAGGTGTACGCTTGATTGGGGGTTGTTGTGGAACGACACCACAACACATTCATTACATTAAATCCTCGGTGTCACACCTCTCACCTGTTAACCATAAAAAGGTTATTCCTATTCATAAAAAGAGTAATCAGCGTCGAACAGATTCGATAAAACAATCACTAACTTCTAAAGTTAAACAAGGCCCAACGGTAATTGTCGAACTAGATACTCCAAAGCACTTGGATACAGATTTATTCTTTGAAAATATAGGAAAATTGGATGCAGCACATATCGATGCTGTAACGTTAGCAGATAATTCGCTGGCCACTGTTCGCATTAGTAACATCGCTGCTGCCAGTCTAATTAAACAGCGCTATGACATTGAACCTTTAGTACATATTACCTGCCGAGATCGTAATTTAATTGGCTTACAATCTCATTTATTAGGCCTATCTTTAATAGGTGTCAATGAAATTTTAGCTATTACTGGAGATCCATCTAAGGTAGGACATTTACCAGGTTCAACGAATGTCTACGACGTCAACTCTAAAGGTTTAACAGAATTAGCTTTACGTTTTAATCAAGGTATTAATACAGACGGTGATGCGCTGAAGAAACATACCAACTTCAACATCGCTGGCGCTTTCGATCCAAACGTACGAAAGTTAGATGGCGCTGTAAAACGCTTAGAAAAGAAAATAGCAAGCGGCATGAGTTATTTCATTACACAACCGGTTTATAGCAAAGAAAAAATCATTCAAGTGTATGAAGCAACAAAACATCTAAATATACCTATATTTATAGGAATTATGCCTATTGCAAGTTACAACAATGCACTATTTTTACATAATGAAGTGCCAGGCATCAAGATGTCAGAAAGTGTATTAAATCAGTTTAAAGCAGTTAAAGATGATAAAGAAAAGACGAAAGAATTGAGTTTAAGACTATCAAAAGATTTGATTGATACAGTACATCAATATTTTAACGGATTGTATATCATCACACCATTTCAACGTGTAGATTACTCTCTAGAACTCGCAGCGTACTCACGATCAATCACCACTAATAAGGAGGCAATATTATGACAACAATTAACACTTCAAATTTAGGATTCCCAAGATTAGGTAGAAAAAGAGAATGGAAAAAAGCCATAGAAAGTTATTGGGCTAAAAAAATTGATAAAGCTGAATTAGACCAAACATTAACTGACTTACACAGAGAAAATTTACTACTTCAAAAAAATTACAATTTAGATAGTGTACCTGTAGGAGATTTTTCACTTTACGACCATATTCTCGATACATCTCTATTATTCAATATTATCCCTCAACGTTTCCAAGGCCGAGAAGTGAATGATGATTTATTATTCGATATCGCACGCGGAAATAAAGAACACGTAGCTAGTGCCTTAATCAAATGGTTCAATACCAACTATCACTATATCGTACCAGAATGGGACAATGTTACTCCTAAAATCGAATATAATGCTTTGTTAGAACGCTTTAAATATGCACAATCACTAAATATCAATGCACATCCTGTCATTGTAGGACCTATTACTTTTGTAAAATTATCAAAAGGCGGTCATCAATCTTTTGAGGAAAAAGTGCGTGCATTACTACCACTTTATAAAGAAGTGTTACAACAATTAGTTGACGCTGGTGCACAATACATTCAAGTAGATGAACCGATATTAGTTACTGATGGCAGCAGTGATTATGAAACAATCACGAAAGAAGCATATGATTATTTAGCTCATGATGGCTTGGGCAAAAAATTAGTCATTCAAACATATTTTGAACGTGCTAATGTTAAATTCTTAAGTACTTTAGCAGTTGGTGGCTTAGGTTTAGACTTTGTTCATGACAATGGTTACAACTTAAAACAAATTCAAGCCGGAGACTTTGATCGTTCAAAAACATTATACGCAGGTATTATCGATGGTCGTAATGTATGGGCTGCAGATATTGAAGCTAAGAAAAATCTCATTGAAACATTGCAACAATATACAGAACATATTGTGATTCAACCATCATCATCATTATTGCATGTTCCAGTATCATTAGATGATGAAACATTAGAAGCGTCAGTCGCTGAAGGGTTAAGCTTTGCTACTGAAAAATTAGATGAATTGGATGCGCTTCGTCGTTTATTTAACAACAATGATAGCACTAAATATGATGCACTAAAAGCACGTTATGAACGTTTCCAAAGTCAATCATTTAAAAATCTTGAATATGATTTTGAAAGTGTACGTACACATCGTCAATCAGCATTCCCAGCTCGTAAAAAAGCTCAAGATGCACGTTTACACTTACCTGACTTACCTACAACAACGATTGGATCATTCCCGCAAACACGGGAAGTGCGTAAATATCGAGCAGATTGGAAAAATCATCGAATTTCAGATAAAGCCTATAATGATTTCTTAGAAAGTGAAATTGCGCGTTGGATTAAAATTCAAGAAGATATCGGTTTAGATGTGTTAGTTCATGGTGAATTTGAACGTAATGATATGGTTGAATTCTTTGGAGAAAAATTACAAGGTTTCCTTGTAACAAAATTTGGATGGGTACAATCTTATGGCTCTCGTGCCGTAAAACCACCTGTAATTTACGGTGATGTAAAGTGGACCGAACCACTTACTGTTAAAGAAACAGTATACGCTCAAAGTTTAACAGACAAACCGGTAAAAGGTATGTTAACTGGTCCTGTAACCATTCTGAACTGGTCATTCGAACGTGTCGATGTACCTCGTAAAATTGTACAAGATCAAATTGCATTAGCAATCAATGAAGAAGTGTTAGCACTTGAAGCTGCAGGCATCAAAGTAATTCAAGTAGACGAACCTGCATTACGTGAAGGCTTACCACTACGCTCTGAATATCATGCACAATACTTAAAAGACGCAGTACATTCATTTAAACTTGCGACATCATCTGTGCGAGATGATACACAAATTCATACGCATATGTGTTATTCTCAATTTGGTCAAATCATCAATGCGATTCATGAATTAGATGCTGATGTGATTTCAATTGAAACATCACGTAGTCACGGCGATTTAATTCAAGACTTTGAAGATATCAACTATGATTTAGGTATTGGTCTAGGCGTTTATGATATCCATAGTCCACGTATTCCTACTGAAAATGAAATTGAAACGGCAATCGATCGTTCACTTCAACAAATTGATCGTTCACTCTTCTGGGTTAATCCAGATTGCGGTTTAAAAACACGTAAAGAAGATGAAGTTAAAGCTGCTTTAACCGTCTTGGTAAATACCGTGAAGAAAAAACGCGCTGAATAAGACACATCTTATATTTCTTAATACGCTGATGATTTAAGATGGGAGCGGGACAGAGTTTAATATGAATTCGTAGTCCGGCACCGGCAAGGTTGACTAGGATTAAAAAAGCTTGGTATAAGCGCTTTTCAATCCAGTCAACAACTGCCAATATAGGGCTCAGAGCCTAAAATATGATGATATTCCAGACTCATCACGATTAATATTATTCAAAGTAGGTGATTGTAATGACAACTTATCCTTTATGGGAACAACTTCATCAATTAAAATCAGCACAATGGGTTGACCTTACACATACGTTTGATCCAGATATTCCTCGTTTTAGTGAATTCGAAAAAGGTCAAGTGGATACACTATTCACTGTAAAAGAACACGGTTTTTACGTGCAACGTTGGAATATTGTGACACAATATGGCACACATATTGATGCACCTATTCACTTTGTTGAAGGTAAACGTTATTTAGAAGACTTAGATTTAAAAGAACTCGTTCTGCCTCTTATCGTGTTGGATTTTTCTAAAGAAGCTGCTGACAACAATGATTTCGTCGTCACTCGAGCTCATTTAGAAGCCTGGGAAGCGAAACATGGTCAAATTGAACCTGATACCTTTGTCGCTTTGCGTACGGATTGGTCAAAACGCTGGCCTGATATAGAACGCTTTGAAAACAGAGATGCTAAAGGTCAACAACATTTACCAGGTTGGGGACTTGACGCATTAAAGTTCTTACTAGAAGAACGTCAGGTAAAATCTATTGGTCACGAAACATTTGATACAGATGCTTCAATAGATACAGCTAAAAATGGTGATATTGTTGGTGAACGCTATGTGCTAGGTCAAGACACATTCCAACTTGAATTATTGACTCATCTTGATCAATTACCAACCCGTGGTGCCATTATTTATGCCATTAGTCCTAAACCTAAAAATGCACCAGGATTCCCCGTTCGTGCATTTGCAATTAAGCCTTAAATAGCTCACGTTTTATATCATTAAGGCATCAACTTGCCTCCTTAATAATGCCTCATCTATGATAACCAGAACAACCAAGGTACACACCCTCAAGCCTTGGTTGTTTTTATGATTCTTACTTTATTCAATCTTCTACTTATTACTTTCATTTGAATTCACCGGATATTCATTATATAATTACAAATCGTAATCATTACTATTTATAATTATATAAAGGAGCATATATATGTCTCAACATCACTCTATTATTATTGTTGGCGCTGGTGCAGCTGGCATTGGAATGGCGATTACCCTTCAAGATTTTAACCTATCCGACGTCTTAATTTTAGAAAAAAATAGTATTGGTCATTCTTTTAAGCAATGGCCAAAGTCAACCAGAACCATTACGCCATCATTTACTACTAATGGCTTCGGTATGCCTGATATTAATGCCGTGTCAATCGATACTTCTCCAGCATTTACCTTTAAAGAAGAGCACCTTTCAGGTTCAACATATGGTGAATACTTGGAATTGATTAGTCAACATTATCAATTAAATGTTGAAACCAAGACGACTGTAAACAGTATAGAAGCAAAGAAAGATTGTTATTACATAAAGACAAATCATGGCGATTACTCTGCTGATTATTTATTTATTGCTACTGGTGATTTTGACTTTCCATATCAACCATTTCAATATGGTCGCCATTACAGCAAGATCCATGATTTCAACACGTTAGGACAAGACAACAAACGCTACACTATTATCGGTGGTAATGAAAGTGCTTTTGACGCTGCCATACATCTGTCTAACGTTGGTGCCCAAGTATCAATTTATGCACAGCAATCAAGTTTCAATCAAGTGGATGCAGATCCAAGTATTCGCTTATCATCATATACCTATCATCGTTTGAAAAGTGCCATGTCTAATGGTGCTCAAATTGATATGCATACACCTTATACATTAGCATCTATCTCATATGATAATGACATCTATACTTTAACGTTTACAAATGGGCTTATTACTCAATCTGAAACTGAGCCTATTATTGCAACTGGTTTTGATGTCAGGGCCAATCCATTGGTACAACAACTTTTTGATATTAACGGTCAAGACATTAAACTTACAGACCAAGACGAATCAACACGATATCCAAATGTGTTTATGATTGGTGCAACAGTCCGTCATGACAATGCAACATTATGTTACATTTATAAATTTAGAGCACGTTTTGCGGTATTAGCGAAGATAATTGCTGATCGTGAAGGGTTATCAGACAATCAAAATATCGTTGACCGCTATAAGCATAATCAAATGTACCTAGATGATTATGAATGCTGTGATGTGAACTGCTCATGCTAGAGATAACCTTTGATTTAAAAAATGGTACACATGATGCCATACCACATGATGTTCATTATCTAAAGTTAACAAATATTACTAAACTAACAACCCAGCAACAAACTTTATTACGCCAATGGATTGTAAAACATCAATTAGATATTTCTTTGTATGAACGTATATTAGTAAGTCCTTTGAATAGTGAAGCCATTGTGAAACAACTCACTCAATTTGTACAGTTATGCAAAACGATACAACCCAAAAAACGTGATATGTCTTTCGGTTGGTTATTGATTGTGATTATGTTTGCACTACCCGTATGGGGGGCGTATCATTTTTCAGCATGGTTACAAACTGCTTATGTAGAAGAAGGCATACAACGTTTAGCCAAGCTATCTCTATTCAGTCAACATTGGGTAAATTCGATATTATTTGGAGATTATGGCATTGGCTCACTAGGCACTTATTCACTTATATGGGCGTTACCAGTAGTTATATTAATCAGCTTATCGACAGCCATTGTTGCTCAAACACATCTTAAAGAATATATTGTATGGGCTATCGAGCCTACTATGAAAAAGTTGGGCCTACACGGAGCTGATATCATCCCCGTGCTTGAAGGCTTCGGTTGTAATGCTGCAGCGGTATCACAAGCGGCTTCTCAATGTCACCAATGTACTAAAGCACAGTGTATGAGTTTAATTAGTTTTGGTAGCTCTTGTAGCTATCAAATTGGTGCAACCCTTTCTATTTTCAACGTAGCACAGCGCTCTTGGTTATTTGTACCGTACTTAATTTTAGTCTTTTTAGGCGGTATGTTACACAACCAGTTGTGGAGGAACCGACAACAGCAAAGATTAATAACCAATTCGAACTTTTATCACAATTTTAAATTTCATTGGCCACAGTTTTTTTCTTTATGTAATGCTTTATGGTGTAATGTGCGTATGTTTTTGCTACAAGCATTACCTATTTTTATAGGCATTTGTGTTATTGTTAGCCTCTTAGTATTAACGCCCATATTAACGTTTATTTCACAAATTTTTATGCCTTTATTATCTTATCTCAATATACCAACACAGTTATCTCCCGGTATATTGTTTTCAATTATACGCAAGGACGGCATGTTGCTTTTCAATATGCATGATGGATTCTGGCTTAAGCAGTTAAGTAGTTTACAGTTGCTACTATTAGTGTTTTTCAGCTCAACGTTCACATCATGTACTGTTACAATGACTATGTTAATACGACATTTAGGATGGTTGCAAAGCTTGAAAATGATTTCACAACAAATGATAACTGCAAGCTTGTGTATAACGGTTACATGGTTTATCGTTCGTATCTGCACCATTTGGCTACATTAATAAGGAGGCAATCGTATGAGAATTATCATTATTGGTGGCTTTTTAGGCGGTGGGAAGACTACCCTGTTAAATCATTTAGTTAAAGATGCTATAGACAATCACTTGCATCCGGCTGTG
The DNA here is from genome assembly GCF_001839145.1 of Staphylococcus sp. HMSC62D11. Lineage (NCBI taxonomy): Bacteria > Bacillati > Bacillota > Bacilli > Caryophanales > Staphylococcaceae > Staphylococcus > Staphylococcus sp. HMSC62D11. The sequence goes on from NZ_KV840185.1 coordinate 81,469, forward strand.
ATTATGAATGAATTTGGTAAGCAAAGTATCGATGGCTTACTAATTGAACAACCTATTCCTTTAGAAGAAATAACGTCAGGCTGTATTTGTTGTGCAATGAAAGCGGATGTTTCGGAACAACTACATCAGCTTTATATACACTATCAACCAGATGTTGTCTTTATCGAGTGCAGTGGCGTGGCTGAACCACTGGCAGTTGTTGATGCATGTTTAACACCAGTGCTTAGTCCTATCGTTCGTATTGATAGTATTGTCAATGTCATCGATGCGGCAATGGCAAATAAGCTATCAACCTATCCTGATGACATTCAGCACTTGTTCTTTGCACAACTAGAGCATAGTTCTACACTATTCATCAATAAAATAGATCGAGTTGATTTAGACAGCTTAAGTGAATTTCTGGTTAACATAGGCCAACAACATCAAGATGCAGATGTGCGAGTGGGCGTTCAAGGCCAATTAGCTTTAAGTGATTTAATACAACCACAGGCTTTACATGCTAAGCCTTCTGGACAACATCACCATCGTCTGAATCATATTTTTATTGAACAGCCGACGATAGTTAATCAACATACATTTATCGATCATTTAGAACATTTACCAACACATGTATATAGACTAAAAGGCTTTATGCGCTTTGCTGATAAACCTTACACTTACCTTGTCCAATGTACACAACAACAAATCGAATTAACACCTATTGCTCTGCAACAAGACATTCCACTTTATCTCGTGATGATAGGTATAAACTTAGAAGACGCTCTAAGTGCATCTTTCAAAACGTAACAAAATGAATAGGCCATAAAATGCACGCTACGATATGCATTTTATGGCCTTTATTAGTTGTTTTTATACTACTACTTAATAATATCAATTAATTCTTTTTTAGCCGCAGCACGTGCTGGTACCCAACCAAAAATGATTCCAATTAGTGTAGAAACACTAACTGCTAATAAGACTGACCCTAGACTGACCGAACTCTTAATCATGTCAGGTGTAACGAAATCAATAAGTGTTGCCAAACCAATGCCTAATATAAGTCCAATAATACCTCCAATTAAACATAAGATAACACTTTCCACTAAAAACTGTACTTCAATGTTCTTGCCGGTTGCACCAAACGCACGGCGAATCGCTATTTCCTCGGTACGTTCGGTCACTGAAATGTACATGACATTCATTACACCTATACCAGCAATAAACAATGATATTCCTGCTACTGCAGCAACAAAGTAGGTAATGGTATCAAGAATATTACCCACACTTTTCATCATATCTTCATTATCCACAAAGCTATATTTACCTTCAGAGAGCCCTGAGCCTTTTTTATTTAATTCCTTCTCAACTTGTTGGGCGACATCTTTCTTATGTGCATCTGCCATCACAGTAAGCTGAAGTTGCGGCGTACCTTGTGAAAGGTCGCTCATATAATGATTAAATGTTTTCGTAGGCATTTGCACAACGTTTTCAACTGGTGAACCACTGTCATCTGTAACATCAGCATCAGACACACCAACAACTTTAAAGCCCTCACCATTAATGTATAATGACTTCCCAACCGCATCATTATGAAAGATTCGTTTTGAAAGTTTATGGTCAATGACGACAACTTTTTCAATCATATCATTGTCTTCAGTAGAATATCCATCGCCTTCATCTACCGCTGTTACTGCTGTTGCTTTTTTTAAGTTAACTTCGCCGTTACCTTGGGTATTGGTCGCTTTAGCTGCATATGTACTTTCTTGTGTTTCTTTGATTTTAGCCGAGGACACACCATTGACTTGTTCTACTAACTGAATATCCTCATTTTTAAACGGATTTTCTTTTGGAGCGCTTTGGTTTTCTGTAGCAAAGCTGATTATTACTTGATTCTTGCCCGCGCCTGCATCATCAAATTGTTCATTGGTCGATTGTTTAAATCCATTACCTAGCGACATAATTGTAATCACAGCGGCAATACCAATTATGATTCCAATCATAGTTAACAGGTTACGTCGTTTGTTTTTTAATATTGAGCGCAAGGCGACAACAATAACATTATATAAATTGCTCATGTGTCATCACCTCTTCGCTTTGTATGCGACCATCTAATATATGAATAATACGGTCTGCTTGTTCAGCCACTTTGCGATCATGGGTAACCATAATTAATGTTGTTTGTTGTGCCTTATTTAAACTTCCAAATAATGCCATAATCTCCTTCGACGTTTCAGAATCAAGTGCACCAGTTGGCTCATCAGCAATAATAAACCTTGGTTCATTGACGATTGCTCGAGCAATTGCCACACGTTGTTGCTGACCTCCTGATAACTTGCTAGGCAGTAAATTTTCTTTCCCTGTGAGTCCAACATCAGCAAGCCGTTGCTTCACGCGTACTGATCTTTTTTTCGCTGACATACCATTGTAAATAAGTGGAATGCTGACGTTTTCAAAAATAGTATGATTTTGAATTAATTTAAAATTTTGAAACACAAAACCCACTGTACGATTGCGTATTTCAGCTAATTTACTATCTGAACTTTGTTTGTAAGATTCATGTTCAAAATTATAGATTCCTGAATAACCACGATCAATAAAACCTAAAATATTAATTAACGTACTTTTCCCAGAACCAGACGGACCCATAACTGCAATAAATTCGCCTGCTTGAATGTTCAAGTTAATGTCTTTTAATACTTGGGTTGTTTCATTGCCATTCTTAAAAGCACGGTTGACACCTTTTAACTCAATCATGAAGACACCTCAATTTTTTCACCATCATTGAGATTGACTTGAGGATTTTTAATTACTTTATCTCCAGATTTTAATCCTTTTTTAACAATAATTTGATCATTATTGCGTTCAATTTTAATATGGCGTTTATGTACTTTATGCTCAGAATCCAACACGAATACTTGATTATCTTTCGTTAAAACATTCTTCGGTAATTTTAATGTTTTCAATGGAATTTTGGCCTCTAATGAAAAACCTGCTCTAATTGGGAGATCTATATTCCCTATAATTACCGTGTATTTTGATGCTGCTCCGTCTTTACCTCCTGATGGATTATTAACAGTTGGATTTATAGCTGTTTGTGTCCCGCCCGCCTCGCCATTACTTTCCATATTTCCTTGTTGACTTGCTTGTGCAGCATTTGTATTTGTTGAATCTTCAAACGATGTTGGAAGTTGATCAATCTTGATGATTTTCCCAGTCCCGCTTTTACCATTACTATTTATCTTAATATTGACGTTATCTCCTTCTTTGATTTTATCAATATCAAATTCTGAAACGGTTGCTTTAACTTGAGGTTGATTCGATATTAGCTGCAAAATAGGTTCACCGTCGCTAGCATCACTGCCATTTTTAATGTTAACAATACCGTTAAATGAAGCTACCGTACTATCATTTACCTGTTTATCATATTGTGCAAGTTGCTGTTGTGCTTCTGATAAGGCACTTTGGTCCTCTGTAAGCTTCGTTTGTAATGACTGGTCATTAGGCGTTTGATTAATTTGCGTCACATCTTTATTCACTTGTTGCTGTGCTTGATTCACTTTATTGGCCATAGATTGACGCTTACTCGTATTTGTATCGTAACTAATAAGACGTTCACCTTGGCGTACTTTTTGTCCATCTTCAACTGTAGCAGCAATCAACGTACCAACTTGACTATTATATTGATAAGTTTTTACTGACTGTGGCGCGGCCTTACCTTCAATTTGAATCGGTGTTTCCGCTTTAACTGTATATGTATCGTAACCTGAATGTTGTTGCTTATGATCTCGCAATATATATTTAAAAATAACAACACTAATGATTAATAATATAAGAATAATAAAACTGATTGCCCATATTTTTTTCTTAGTCATCTGTCTACTCCTTTTCTGTTATAACTCAATATCTTTTTTAATTATACAGACGAAAATGTTGTCTTTATGGCATATGACAATATTGTTAGCAAGCTGTTCGTTTATTTATCTATTGATATTGACGTTACGTCATACTTTATATTAAACATCAGAAGGAGGTGAGACATATGGAATTTTATCTTATGCCAATGTTTAATAAACTTTGTGTGCAAGACATAGCTAAATCCGAAAAATGGTATAGCAAAACACTCGGATTCAAAAGTGTCTTCAAGTTTAGAAATGATAAGCAACAAGTGCTTATGAATCATCTGCGTTTAGCTAAATATCAAGATATTATGCTTATAACTAACGATACAGATTGGCATGTTGGTAACGCGATTTACCTTAATCTACTAGTTGATGACATTGACGCTGTTGCAGCTCGTGCATCTCCCAAAAACATCCTAGAGCCATTAACTCTAAAACCTTGGAATGCCTATGAATTGACGCTTAAAGATCCTGATGGTCACCAGATTACGTTGACACAGCCTTTAATAAAACAAGAAGCATTTGACGACGTCATTCAACAAATTCAATTAAATTAAGCATTAAAAAAAGAGCGGAACAGAAATCATAATGAATTCATAGTTCCACCCCGGCAAGGTTGACTAGGATTGAAAAAAGGTTGTATCGGTGTATTTTCAATCTAGTCAACTACTGCCAATATTTAGTTCATAGCCTAAAACATAATAATGTCCCGACTCTGCTTTAATTAATACGCTGAATGATTGGCACACTTTCTTAGAGGACAGCTTGAGCCACTCCAGCTTTCTTTGTTAGAAAAAACTGGTTTAGTCAGTTTTACTGTGCTTAGGCCCACCCCTACTTGCTTTGCTTGACGAATTTCTTCTCGAAATCCTCTTTGTTGGGGCTCCTACACTAACTTGCTTTGCTTGTCCAAGTGCGACACCCGTTGAGACACCAATTGCGACACCAAACCCTGTTCCTAATGGTATCCCAAAAATAAATGACAAGATGACACCAAAAATTATCATATAGCTCAATGTATATTTATTGTTCTTATACCATGTTTTATTCATATTTATTCCTTTAATTTAATTAATGATATCTATATTTTAACCTTTATGAAATTTCATTGTTATCGTAAAGAGGTCATTTTTAATATTTGCGCTTACATTTCCACCTTGTTTTTCAACTAATTGTGCAATAATGTATAACCCAATACCCGTCCTACCTTGATGACGACTTTTATCAAGTGTATAGGTACGCTTGAATATATCTTGTATATTTTCATCCGTTAAAGCTTCATCTGTATCATTGGCTAACTTCACTACTACAAAATCTTCTTGTTCATAGATGCAAATATCAACAAAACTTTTACCGTAGCGCAAAATATTTTGAACTAAATTCGTCAATATTCGTCGCGTGGCCGCTAAATCTAACTTAACGTTGGAAACACGTTGCAAATTGAAACGCACTTCAAGTTGTTGTTTAGTAAATTGTGCATAATACGACAAGAAAACTTGCTCTATCTCTGTGTTTAATGATACTGGTTCGACTTTAAGTTCATAATCTAACGACTTTAGTTTCGTAATTTCATGGAATAAATTAACTGTCTCGATAAGCGTTGTTGTTTTATTTTTAATAATATTCAAATAGCGTCTCTGCTCGGTCACTTCAATATCGTCTGTGAAGAGTTCAGAATATCCTTTAATGGCTGTTAATGGTGTGCGTAAATCATGAGAAATATTTGTGATTTCTTGATTCAACATCAGTTCTTTTTTTCTAAATTGGATACGTTGTTGCTTATATTCATCACACATATGATTTAATGCCTTAGTTAATTGTTGCATTTCATGAAACTGTGTTGTTGTACGCAAGCGTTGATTTGATGAAATATCTTGACTCAACTGTTGCAATTGTATCGTCAGTTGCGACACATCGCGTTTGAGTGCTAAGTATTTATAAGTTAAAAATAATATCCCTATAATCAACACGATTATTATAAAGATCAACATACCCATTCACCTTACTTATCATTTAATACGTTACTTTATTCACTAACCATCGCCCTAAAGCTAAAATAACGATACTTAAACCTATACCTAAAAACCAATATTCCACATGAAACGTACTCATGCCATTAAGGTATTCTTCAAGTATATTTTTAAATCCATGCATTGGAGAATTTTTATAAATAATAATAAATTCTTTATCAATATATTTTAAAAGACGTAAGAGTCCCGCACTATAGTAGTAAATAATTAGCGTTAAAATCATTGAAAAAATACCATTTATTTTCAAGCTATTCAACACGTGTACTAATGCTAACGCACCAAAAACCAATGGCGCCATATTGCAAATAGATATAACAAAATCATGTAATGACTTCATGTCTTTATTAAAAACTGTTAGGCCCATGCCAATGGTCACAAGAATACAAATCACACATAATAGTACAAAATACACTAAGAATAATAGAAACTTAGACCAATAAATAATTCCTTTTGAAATATCAAATGATAGACTTTGTTTTATTATTTGTCTATTTTCTCTACTGTTGACGAGCAAATTCATAGCTGAAGCAACAAACATAATTGGTATAGCCCCACTAATAACATTACCGTAAAGGTATTTTGCTCTACTATATGGAAAATTATTTGTCGTATGACCAAAATTCACAAGCGTGAGTGCCGCTAAAATAATTAATCCAGAAATGATAGCAGTATATAAATAAATACCTTTACTATGTGTCAACCGATAGTTTTCACTTTTAAGATAGTTAATCATTCTTGCCACCTCGATTCATTTTCAAGAAATAATCTTCTAAATTCGCTGATTGCATGCTTAATTCATATACTGTCACACCATGTTGGAACATTAGTGTATTAATCTGACTGTATTTTATCTGACTTTCAAAAATGATTAATGTATCATCTTGTAACACGTTGTATTTCACACCTGGAATATGCTCCTCAAGCACTTGTGCCGCATGTGCTGTATCATCGACAGTCATAACTAGTTGCTTGGCACTTTGTTGATTGAGTTCTTCTTTCGTTATATCTTGCATGATTTGGCCTTGGTCAATAAAGACAAAGCGCTGTGCCACTTGTTGTAATTCACTTAAAATGTGGCTTGATAATAAAATGGTAATACCGTGCTCTTGATTTAAACGTAAAATTAAATTACGAAAATCTTTTATTCCTTGTGCATCAAGGCCATTAATAGGTTCGTCTAACACTAATAAATCAGGTCCATTCAACAGTGCCAACGCTAAGCCTAAACGCTTTTTCATACCTAATGAATAGGCTTTAAATTTTTTTGTCACATTATCAAGTTCTACCGTTCGCAATACTTCATGGATATGATGATTGCTCGACATTCCTCTTTGAATACTAAAATATTTTAGATTTTGAAACGCAGTAAAACGGCCAATAAATGTTGGCTGTTCAATCATAAACCCAATTCGCTTACGCGTTTGTTGCTTAATTGTTGCCTGCTGTCCAAATAGCTCAATTTGTCCGCTATCTGGTTCAATTTGATGTGCTAATAATTTAAAAAATGTCGATTTTCCTGCGCCATTTCGACCAATAAGTGCGCAAATTTGACCTTGATACAATTTAAAATCCGTTGGCATTAAGCCATGAGCACCTTTGTATTTTTTACTTAACTGTTGTGTTTGAATAACTAGGCTCACATTATCATCTCCTCTTATAATGTTACCTTTACTTTAACTTGAAAATACTTAAAGTCCTTTAAGTAAAATATAAAAAAAGTATAAAGATTGTTATTCAAGCATAAAACCGATACCCCATACCGTTTTAATATAAGATTCATCACTGAAGGCAGCTAATTTTTTTCTAATATTAGAAATATGTACATTCACTGTATTGTCATCACCTAAATAGATACCTTGAATATTTTCATAGATTTTTTGCTTAGAAATCGGTTGTTCGGGTGTCAACATAAATAAACATAGAATATCGTATTCAGTGTTAGTAACATTGAGCACCTGATTTTTAACTTGCACCTTTCTTGTTTGTTTATCTATCGTAAGATCTCGCCACGTTAAGATATCACCTTGACGTGGCATCTGTTGCAAATTGCGCAATTGTACATCAATCCGTGCAGCTAATTCTTTTGTATCAAACGGTTTGGTTAAATAATCATCGGCGCCACTGCTTAGCAAACGTACCTTCTCCTCAACATCTGTTTTAGCAGAAATAACGACGACTCTGCTGTTGGCATGTGCTTTAATATAGCTTAATATTTCTTCTCCACTTACCTCTGGCAACATTAAATCTAATAGAATTAAATCAAATTGGTCTTTTTCTAACGTTTCTATTGCTTCCTGTCCAGAAAAATTTAACGTCGTTTTAATATGCATCTTTGTCAAAGTAAGCGATAAAATATGTGCGATATCTATATCATCTTCAATAATTAAAGCATGATAACCCATTGTAATTCTCCTTTTTATTTTTTACATCGATTATAGTGTAACACGATTCAAATGCTCGACGTACTTATGATGTGTATGCATTCTAGTAAAGCTGTTAAACAGCAATGAGTTCAATAACATCGTTTAATTTAAAAGCGCGCTAAGACTTCCGGAAGTTTAAATTTGTATATCCTTACATCCAAACATTATATGTCATCCGGTTGACATATTTTTAGAAAGCGATTACACTTTAACTAAATTAAGAAAGCGTTTTCTAAAATGATATAAGGAGGTCTATTATGAAACCTACACATTTCATAGCTACCTTTAAAAACAAATCTTATTTACAAAGTTCATTAATGTTCATGCTCTTTTTTGCTTCATGGAGTATTTGGTGGTCATTTTTCCAAATTTGGCTTACTTCAGATAGCAACGGTTTAGGTTTAACTGGCAGAAAGGTTGGTACTATATATTCGGCCAATTCTTTTGTCACACTCATATTGATGTTCATCTATGGCATTATCCAAGATAAATTAGTTATCAAACGGTCATTGCTTATTTTCTGTTCACTCTTTTCAACTTTCGTTGGCCCATTTTTCATTTGGCTTTACGCACCATTGATTCAAAATGTGTTTTGGTTAGGTGTTGCTTTAGGTGCTATCTTCCTATCTTGTGGTTTTTTAGCGGCTGTGGGCGCATATGAAGCTGTTGGAGAAAGATTCAGTCGTTTCTTTAACTTTAATTACGGTCAAGCACGTGCATGGGGATCATTCGGATATGCCGTAATGGCACTTGTTGCCGGTTTCACATTTGTTATCAATCCACATTTAAATTTCTGGTTAGGCTCATTGCTTGGTTTAATATTATTATTAACCATCATCTTTTGGAAATCTGATGAAGAAATCAATGCTAAGGAACGTATTGAGGATAACGAAGATGAAGCCGTTCCATCAATGCATCGTATCTTATCATTATTAAAAGTAAAAGACTTATGGATTATTATTATATTTATTACATTTTCATGGTCTTTCTATACGATATTCGACCAACAAATGTTTCCTGATTTCTATACGAAACTATTTTCATCTACTAGTGTAGGGCAGCAAATGTACGGCACATTAAATTCTGTACAAGTATTTTTAGAGGCAATTATGATGGGTATTGTGCCAATTATCATGTCAAAAATTGGTGTGCGTAAAACGTTACTTTTAGGTGCGACTGTTATGTTTTTACGTATTGGCCTATGTGGCATTGCTCAAGGACCTATTAGTGTATCATTTATAAAAATGTTCCATGCTTTAGAAGTTCCTCTGTTTATTTTGCCGATTTTCAGATATATTACCTTGCATTTTGATACAAAATTATCCGCTACTATATACATGGTAGGTTACAATGTATCTGCTCAAGTTGGTCAAGTGATATTATCAGGTCCACTCGGTACATTAAGAGACCATATTGGCTATCAACCGACATTCTTTGTTATCTCTTCAATCGTCTTATTGGCAGGTGTTTTTGCCTTTGTTACATTAAGAAAAGATGACGAATATGTCTTTGGAGATCCTTTTATTAGAGAATAAATTAAGGAGTGTTAATAAAAATGGAGACGCAAAATACAAATGCAATTTCAAATGATAGATATCGTTTGGGCTATCATATTATGCCTAAATCAGGATGGATAAATGATCCAAACGGCTTTTCCTATTTTAATGGCTACTATCATATCTTTTACCAGCATTATCCTTATGCGCCTGAATGGGGGCCAATGCATTGGGGACATGCGCGCAGTAAAGATTTAGTACATTGGGAAACATTACCTATCGCTTTAACTCCAGGAGATACAGAAGATAAAGATGGCTGTTTCTCAGGTACCGGTATTGTTAAAGATGACACTTTATATTTATTCTATACCGGCCATCACTATTATGGTGATAATGACCCCGATCATTTTTGGCAAAATCAAAACATGGCTTTTTCACAAGATGGTCTACATTTTACCAAATATCAACATAATGCGATTATTCCTAAGCCACCTGAAGATAATACACACCACTTTAGAGATCCGAAAGTCTGGCAACACGGAGATGACTACTATATGATTGTTGGCAGTCAAAATAACGAATCCTTAGGACGTATTATTCTTTATCGCTCACACGATTTATTATCATGGGATTACATTGGTCCTGTTGATATGTCTAATGGTCAACAAATCGAAGGTTATATGTGGGAATGTCCAGATTTATTTGAATTAGACGGTCAGCATGTCTTACTCTTTTCACCACAAGGCATGGATGCAGAAGAAGAACAATATTTAAATTTATTCCAAAATGGGTATTTCGTGGGTGATTTTGATTATGACAACCATCGATTTACACGTGATAACTTCAAAGAACTGGATCATGGTCATGACTTTTATGCACCTCAGACGATGCAAACACCTGATGGTAGACGCATTTTAATTGGCTGGATGGCTATGTGGGAAAGCCATATGCCTGAAAAAGAAGATGGTTGGTCAGGTGCACTGACATTACCACGTGAACTTCATTTAAATCATGGCCACTTATACATGACGCCTATCGAAGAATTAAAGCAATTGCGTAAAGATGAAGGTGTACATGATACGATGACAGTTAGCGAACGTACGCTATTATCAGAAGGTATGAAACAAGTTGAACTTAATCTTTTACTTCCTCAACAGAACTTTAAACTTCAATTGACGAGTCAGCAAAGTGAATTATTATCTGTTGACTACGATGCAACAAAATGTAAGTTTACCTTATACCGTAATGATTTAAATGATTGCAGATACACAACCATCAAACCATCAGCTCAGCTTAAACTTCAAATGTATATTGATACAAGTTCAGTAGAATTGTTTATTAATGATGGTGAAGCTGTATTTACAGAAAGATTCTATAGCGAAACTGCCCCTAAGATATGGGTTTCTGCAGATTCACCTATCAAACTTAATACTCATATTTATGAACTAGCAGAAAACGCCATCCAATTTGATTAAATCAAAACAATAAAAAATAATCATATCTCATTGTTTTATGAAGCGGGATTACGAAGTCAACGTTGTGTATACAATCGAAAGTTAACTTTGATCCCGCTTCTGTTTCATTTGTATCGCATTCTGGTTATGAAAAGTGCATAATAAAGTTAATAATCTATATGGAGTAGGAGTGTCACACAATGAAACCTAAATTAGAAGATGTTGCTAAGCTCGCGCAAGTCTCTAAAACAACGGTATCACGTGTCCTAAATAACCGAGGCTATATAAGTCAAGAAACGAAAGATAAGGTTTATCATGCAATGCAAAAGTTGAATTATCAACCAAATTCCGCAGCTCGCCAACTCTATCAACAAAAAACAAATATAATTGGCTTGCTCTTTCCAACGGTTGCCAACCCATTCTTTGGTGAACTTATCTTTGAATTAGAAAAAAGGCTGTATGATAAAGGTTATATCGTTATAATTGGTAACTCAATGAATAATCCAGAAAAAGAACGTCATTATATTAATCAATTATTATCAAACCAAATAGATGCACTGATCGTTGGCACGCATAATATTGGTATTGAACAATACAATAATAGAAACTTACCGATTGTGGCCATTGATAGAGTTATGAACGAAGATATACCAGATATTCGTTCAGACAATCTTAATGGTGGTATTATTGCTACAGAACGTCTTATCCAACAAGGCGCGCGTCATATCATTCATACCAATGGGCCTATTGATGTGAATACGCCTGCCAATCTAAGACAAACCGGTTATGAACAAACGATGCATAAACATGGTTTATCACCAGTGACCTATACTGTTGATTTTAGCTTAGGCTACGAAGAAAAATCAGCAATTTTTAATCGTATTTTTCAAGAACATCCTAACGTTGATGGCATCTTTGCCTCCAATGATACAGATGCTATTCAAATCTATCATCTTGCCCAAGTACTCGGTAAACGAATACCAGACGATTTGAAATTGATTGGTTATGATGGAACTCAACTCATGAGATATATGCATCCTTACTTAACAACAATCATCCAACCTATCAGTCAAATTGCGGATAAAGCCATAGACATCTTAGAGCAAAGAATTCACAATAAGGCTACGCATCAAGAGTATATTTTTCCAGTTGAATTGCATGAGGGAACGACAGGGTAATTTAATAAAAAGGCTCTTTTCGTATAGTGAGTTAATAATTTCTAAATTAGTACATAAATTCAAAGGTGTATTTCCTGAGAAATATAGGAAACACACCTTTTTTTGCTTTCTTACATTATTATAAAACGCAATATAGCGATGAAAAATTTATTTTAACAGAATTTTTCATCGCTAATCGTAATATATCGTTTATTTTACAATTTTATATTCAACTGTATTAAGGTTTGGTGTTGGGCCTGATTTAATAATAACTTGGATTCTTTTATTTTGCTTTGCTGCTGACGTAAAAGTGTCAACTGTCTTTTTCTGTGCGTGGTTGCTAGCTAAAATTGACGCTTCTACAGGAATGCTATATTTACCAAATAATTCTGATACGATGCCTGCCCACTTATTAATATTTTTATATTTTTTAGGCATGGATGACGCCATTGATTTAACCTCACCTTTGCTAAGCGTGTATTTAGAAAGAACTTTACCTTCAGCATGTGCGGTGTGATTGTTTTGTGAAACTGGATTAATGTCGTTTGGCAAATTAAATGCTAATGGAGAAAGGATAATGGTACTTGCAATAATTGTTGCTAGTTTCTTTTTCATTATAAAACTCTCCTTTTAATTTTATTCAAACATATCTAACAACCACTGCAAATGTAACATAATTTTACTTACGTTTCTTGTAAAAAGGTATTTCTATCGAAATCACTTGCACAATTTAAATAACATCATTTACCTTTATCGGTTGTTTATCCCAAATTTCATATAATAATATTGGGTATACTTGAACCTAACGAAGTACCTATCCAAGGGATGCGTTAGCGCATACAAAACTATACAGTGATATGCTTTTACTTTATAATGGCATTGTATTAATTCATACAGAAGGAGCTGTTCATATGCTAAACATTCAAGATGTCAGCCATCTTTCTGAAGAGGAACAGACGGTTTATAACCGCTTTGTCGAATCGGTGAAGCAGAGCAATCTGCCGGTACGTCCATGCATTAAAATGGAACTATCTGAAATGCAAGATGAAACTTTACTTAAAAGTAAGATTGGCGGAGTTCCATTTTTAAAGTCAGTGGATGATATTCCATTGGATGAAAATATAGAGCCTATGGCCTTGTTAGCACAGATTAACTTAAGCGAACTTCCAGAAGAACAAAAAGTATTTCCTGTAAATGAAGGAATAATACAATTCTGGATTAGTGCACAGAATGAAATGTATGGTTTGTCTGATGAAAAAGAAAATGACAAGCCAAATTCAAGTCTTATTTATATTAAAGACCCAGTTACGAATTTAACATTTGAAGACGTACGTGCTCATATGGATTCATTGGCGTTTGATAAAGAGAATATTCCATTTGATGGAACGTTTTCAATAGAATACAAGCTTACTGAACAAACAATATCTTCTTCTGATTATAGATATGATGAAGATTTACGCTCAATCTGGAATAAAGTTAACCCTTCATTTAAGTTAGAATCAATGTTTGATGGCTATGATGATTTAATGGAACTTGTATTTAATACGTTCTCTGCTGAAGAGCCAAGCAACCAGCTAGGCGGCTATCCACTATTTATGCAAGCAGACCCAAGAGCTTATGACAAAGGATTAAGAGTATATGATACGCTCTTACTACAGATTGATTCTACAAAAAAAGGCAATGCTAAAATTATGTGGGGAGATTTAGGAATTGGTAACATCTTTATTAAGCCCGAAGATCTCTTAGCTTTGAAATTTGATGATTACATGTATACTTGGGATTGCGGATAATGTGAAACGTCCACACTTAATTAATTCTCTATTTCTAGGCGCAATGAATAACGTTATCGTTTAGAACCTGGGACATAATTATGTTTTAAGTTATGAACTCTATATTGGCATTAGTTGACTGGATTGAAAATACGCGTATGCCAAGCTTTTTCAATCCTAGTCAACCTTGCCAGGGCGGGACTACGAATTCATTATGAATTTTGTCCCGCTCCCATAAATGATGACACTTATCCATGAAAAATTCTCAATTATTTAACGATAATGAATGATCATACTCTTCTCGCAACAAACTATATACATAACTATCAGAGAATTTTCCGTGCAATCTTTCATTGCTTCTTAAAGTACCTTCTTTTGTGAATCCAAGACGTTGAGGTATTGATTGACTTTTTTTATTATCGGTACTCATACAAATCTCGATACGATTTACATCAAATTCCTCATAAATGTAACGAATTAAAGCTTCAGTACATTTAGTCATAATCCCTTTCTTTTGAAAAGTTTCTGCTAAGTAATATCCTATCGATGTTTTTTTATTAACTAAGTCCAAATAATGCAATCCAATGACGCCGACAAGTTCTCCATCGAACCAAATCCCACTGTGAAAGCCATTGCCATCACTAAATTGTTGTAGCGCCGAACGTATAAACTTTTTACTATCTTCAACTGTTGTTGTGTATTCAACAAAAGGTAAAAATTCGGATAGATACTCACGATTTGAATCTACCAGTTTGAAAAGAAGGGGTGCTTCACGTTGTTCTAGTATTTTCAAACTAATACTTTCATCTATTTTATATCCAAATATCATTATTATCCCTCCATGATTTATAAATAATGATTAGCTAAATTAATCAACAGGTTGATATAACGCATCTACTTCAGCAATCTCTAATCTTTCGAAATGAATACTATTATTGACTTGAAAATCAAATATCTTCATCATGCTCCCTTTAACATACAATAATAAATTATCATTATACTAACATATCCTTACCTCATTCTCGACCACAATCCATATATTTTATTATGTATTTTTAACCGATAATATTTTAATAACTAATTTGTTTTTATTATAAAAATATTATTCCATTACCAAGAAAATTATATTAAGATGATGTTAAGTATTTGTAAATTTAATAAAGGGGTGTTGAAATGTTCAACTTTTTAAAGCCGCCAGCAGCTAAACAACAACTTCCACAAAGTGATGTTGATGCAACTTATAAGCGTTTGCGTTGGCAAGTATTTTTAGGCATTTTTATTGGCTATGCAGGCTATTATTTACTGCGCAAAAACTTTTCTTTAGCAATGCCAGCTTTGATTGAACAAGGATTTAGTAAAGCAGAACTCGGTATTGCATTATCTGCTGTTTCTATTGCTTATGGATTTAGTAAATTTGTGATGGGGACGGTAAGTGATAGAAGCAATGCACGTATCTTTTTAACAGTTGGCTTAATCCTTACGGCCGTTGTGAACTTATTATTAGGATTTGTACCATTTTTCACATCTAGTATTCTTATTATGTTCATTTTATTATTTCTCAATGGTTGGTTCCAAGGCATGGGATGGCCACCGTCTGGTCGTGTACTCGTGCATTGGTATAGTGTGAGTGAACGTGGTAGTAAAACAGCAATTTGGAATGTTGCACATAATATCGGTGGTGGATTAATGGCGCCACTAGCAACTTGGGGTATTTTTGTGACAGCACAATATCATTTAGGCTATTTAAAAGGGTTTGAAGGTGCGTTTATCTTTCCTGCATTATTAGCCATCATTGTAGCTATTATTGCCTTCTTTTTAGTTCGTGACACACCACAATCACAAGGATTGCCACCAATAGAAGTTTATAAAGATGACTACCCGACGTCTAAGAAAGAAACATTTGAAACTGAACTCACTACAAAAGATATTTTGTTTAAGTACGTGCTAAATAATAAATGGGTTTGGGCTATCGCCTTTGCCAATATCTTTGTTTATTTTGTACGCTATGGTGTGCTTGATTGGGCACCTACTTATTTGAGTGAAGAAAAAAGTTTTGATCTTAAAAGCTCTGGTTGGGCTTATTTTCTATATGAATGGGCTGGAATACCTGGCACAATTATCTGTGGTTATCTATCTGATAAAGTTTTTAAAGGAACGGTTTACCAGGCTGGAATACCTGAG
>NZ_KV840185.1:97956-140933 GCF_001839145.1 Staphylococcus sp. HMSC62D11
TACTGTCTTTGTACTCATCTACTGGTTAAATCCACCAGGACATGCCTGGTTAGATAATATCTCATTAATTATGATTGGATTCCTTATTTATGGTCCTGTTATGCTCATTGGCCTTCAAGCACTAGACTATGTACCAAAGAAAGCTGCAGGTACAGCAGCTGGTTTAACTGGCTTATTTGGCTATTTGTTTGGTGCAGTGATGGCTAACATCGTACTCGGTTTTATTGTTGATCACATGGGCTGGGATGCTGGGTTTATCTTATTAACCATTGTTAGCATTTTAGCTATGCTCAGCTTTATTTTAACTTGGAACAAACGTGGTCAAGAAACCGTGTAATCCAATAAATTAATCTATATACATTTTAAATATATAATAAAGTCTGGGACATAATTATATTTTAGGCTCTGAGTTCTATATTGGCAGTAGTTGACTGGATTGAAAATACGCGTATACCAAGCTTTTTTCAATCCTAGTCAACCTTGCCGGGGCGGGACTAAGAATTCATAATGAATTCTGTCCCGCTCCCTTTTATAAATACTTATTTTTTATTAATGATAGTGTGTTTTAATAATAAACTTTGTTTTTTTGTAGTCAATGCCATAATACAATTTGAAAAATGGTGTCATATAGGTATTTTCAGTTGGGTCTCCCATATGATGAAACTGTGGATATGGCAAGCCCGGTAACTCCACTGTTTTCGCATTTTTAGGTAGATGTTCAACAATTTGAGTACGTTCCATTTCAGTTTTCTTATTTTCACCGATTGGTAATAATATCGTAACGACTAACGTCACAATCAATCCCACATTGATCCAATTACTATAAGTAAAGGTAACATCTGGTGTCACCTCATCTACCATGGTTAACACAATTAATAGAACAAAGATTAAACTTGCTAATGCTGTACGTCCACCATATGGTGTGATAAAGAAAAATGGTACCGTACAGACAAATGTACTTAAAGCATACAGCACTAACATGTCGAAACGTGATGTTTGATAAAAATTATATAAAGCAAATCCTATAAAAGCACCAAGGTAAATAATAAATAATATACCTGCTACAATGTGCGTCATGCTAGGGTGTGGTACTTCTAAGTTACGATGGTTAAAGAATAAATATACCGTTCCTAAAAACATGCCGAGTAATAATATCACATTCACTTTATCAATGCGATTCAGTTTCTTAGCAACATAAACACATGCTAGAAAAATAAGCGGAATCAAATACATATTATGCGTATAATAAATATCTAACATCGCATTAAATAAGCCTTGGTCTGTACCTACCGTGCGATAAGCATCTTTTGCTGTAGCAATTGAATAATATGCTTTATTTGAGAACATTGCTATAGCTCCAATAAACAAACTAACAAAACCATAGACTAGATATTTAGAAATACGTTTATATTTTAAATAATAAATAATACTAAAATAAACAGTGACAAACAATAAATATAAGCTTACATGTTCCACAAGTAACATCGATAAAATTGCCAAAATAATATTTAGCAAAACATTTAACGGTGTAACTTTCCATTGCCGATTAACAATAGCCTGCCCCAACAATACAAAGTAAAGCATGGCAACAGCTGAAGTTACGTAATTTACATATCCTGCTACCCATCCAAATGTTTCAGCAAAAATCTGAGTTGGCATAAGCATCACAATAATTAATGTGACAATACTTTTTTGTAACGCGCGTTTCTTATATGCTAAACGACTCATTAATAAAATTAATAATGATGAAAAAATGGTCATTCCTATCACTCTAATAAAACTTGAACGCACAAAGATAATCTCAATAATATTACTGATATATCGTCCATTATAGTCATAAAAGAAACTTTTTAATCTATCCATCCCAACATGCGTGCGCCAAGTCCAATCATCACCACTTAATGGCGTAATGGCACTTAAAAGTAAGAAAAATAAGATAATAAATACACTTTGATAATTCTTTAATACTTTCATTTAATTTTCTCCTGATACAATTATGTAATTATAAAACATTATATCATCTTTATAGCAAAATGTGACAAAAAAATAAAGCGCACAATCTATTTTGTTACTCATAGATTGTACGCTTACTTTTGATTATTTACTTATCAAATGTTCCAGGATTAAATTTTGTTGTCCACTCACCAAATGGCCAGAAACGTAACACAACTTTACCTACAATTTGTTCTTTATCAATAAGCCCTACCTGTGGAAAACGACTATCTAAACTGTTTTGACGATTATCACCTAACACTAAATATTTGTCTTTAGGAATCTTCGTCTCACCATTAGCATTTTGCAAATCACTCGATTTGAAAGAACCTGTCAGATACTTACCATTTTTATGCTCTTTGTTATATTTTAAATAAGGCTCATCAATTTTTTTATTATTAACATATAGTTGGTCACCTTTATACTCAACTTTGTCTCCAGGTTTACCAATTAAACGTTTAATAAAGTCTCTATCTTTATCTTCTTTAAAGACAACGATATCACCATTATCAATATGGTCTAACGTTTTGGAAATTTTACTCACTACTACTTTTTCTCTATCTTTAAATGTTGGATACATTGAATCTCCCGAAACTGAATATGTAACTCCAATAAATTTAACAACTATACCTACAATGATAAGTGCAACTGCTATAGACACAATCCACTCTAAGATCTCTTTTTTCACTTTTATCCCGCCTAATTATTTTAGATTTCTATTATGCTAACGACTTATGTCTCATTTTACAATTTATAATCTGCGTTATTTGATATATTCTATTTTATCATAGTTCATTTTTAAAATTATAATCTATTCCCGCTAAAAATAAAACTCATATTAACTATAGCTTGTTATTATTTATTTCTTTCAACTTTGTAAGTTAAACATCATTGTTTGTAAGATTAGATAAAGGCGCTTGTGTTGAATAACTCATAAAATAAAAATATCGATAAAACAAGAGGAGTGACACAATGCCTATATTAAATGTTAATCATTTATCTAAAGTTTATGGTAAAAAACAAAAATATAAAGCACTACACGATATTAACTTTTCGGTTGATAAAGGAGAATTTGTAGCAATTATGGGCCCATCTGGTTCAGGTAAAACAACGTTACTTAATGTAATCAGCTCTATTGATACATTATCAGGTGGTACTGTTGAAATTAATGGTCACACATTAAACAACTTAAATGATAAACAACTTGCACAATTTCGTAAAACAGACTTAGGTTTTATCTTTCAAGACTATAGCGTCTTACCAACGTTAACTGTCAAAGAAAACATCATGTTACCACTATCAGTACAAAAGTTATCTGCAGCAGAGATGGAGCAAAATTATAGCGAAGTAACACAAGCCTTAGGTATCCATGACTTAAGTCATAAATATCCTAGTGAAATTTCTGGTGGTCAACAACAAAGAACAGCAGCTGCTCGTGCTTTCGTTCATAAACCAAGCATCATTTTTGCTGACGAGCCTACAGGTGCGCTTGATTCTAAAAGCGCCCAAGATTTACTACATCGTTTAGAAGATATGAACCAACACTTTAATACAACGATTGTAATGGTTACTCACGATCCTTCAGCAGCAAGTTTCGCACAACGTGTCATTATGTTAAAAGATGGTGCTATTTATTCTGATTTCCGACAAGGTGAACACACTAAAAGCACCTTTTATGACCGCATTATTCAACTGCAGTCTTCAATGGGTGGTGTAGCTAATGACGTTTAATCAAATCATTTTTAAAAATTTACGTCAAAACATCAAAAACTATATGTTGTATTTATTTTCACTTATTTTAAGTATTGTACTGTATTATAGTTTTGTCACTTTACAATATACAAAAAGTATTAATAACGAGAATGCTGGTACAATTGTTCAAAAAGGTGCAATGATAGGTGCTATTTTTCTCTTCATTATTATTATCATTTTCTTAATGTATACCAATCATTTATTTATTAAACGACGAACAAAAGAATTTGCACTATTTCAATTGATTGGTTTAAATAAACATAACATCTTACGTATGTTATCAATAGAACAGTTTACCTTTTTTGCACTGACAGGTATTATAGGAATATTTATTGGAACGTTTGGTTCACAGCTTTTATTATCAATCTTAATACGTATGATGCATTTATCTATTAATGTCTCAATTAGTTTTGAACCCATGGCGTTGATTCAAACCATGATCATGCTACTATTAGCTTTTATTATGATATTTTTGCAAAATCGACGTTTTTTAAAGAAACGTAGCATTTTAGATATGATGAAAGATAATATATCTTCAGAAGCTACTAAAGCACGCATCACCATACCTGAAACGGTTGCCGGCCTATTAGGTATCATCATGATAGCCTTTGGATATTATATTTCCACGGAAATGTTTGGTCAATTTAAAGCCTTAACACTCACAATGTTATCACCTTTTGTTATTCTATTCTTAACGATTGTCGGTGCCTATTTATTTTTCAGAAGTTCAGTTTCTATTATTTTTAAATCTTTGAAAAAATTAAAGCATGGACGTATTAATATTACAGATGTCGTCTTTACGTCGTCTATTATGCACAGAATGAAGAAAAATGCTTTATCGCTAACGATTATCGCAATCATTTCAGCGGTCACGGTTACGATTTTATGCTTTGGTGTCATTAGTAAATCCAATACTGATTACACACTTAAGGCAACGTCACCACAAGATATCAACTTTTCAAAAGCATCTTCTGCACAAAAATTTGAAGAACAGTTAAAGCAAAAAGGCATTCGTTATCATAAAAAAGAAGTATCTGTCTTAATGACCAAAATTGTCAAAAGTGAGGCACTAAAAAATAAATTAAATGATACAAATAATCAACTAAGCTTGGGTATCATGCCAGATCAAAAAGTACAAGGTAATAAGGCAACACTAACGAATCTCAAGGGTCCATTAAGCGGTATAGTTAACATTCACTTAAATCGCAATGTCACTGTTAAAGGACAATCACAACAAACCTTTAACGTTAACGCAATAAATAAAGATGAAGTGATTTCAATGCTTGCATCAAATGGTGGGCCTGTATTAAAAGTAAGTCCGGAAAAATACCAATCGTTGGCAAATGATAAGCTTATTGCTACACACTATGGCTATAATATTCACACGCATCAACAGCTTAAACAGGCCGAACATATAGCTCAGCGTGTCGCACCTAATGTCACGATTCAAAGTCAAACAACAACCATGCTAGATCAATCAAATGGTATCTTAATGTTTGTTTCTTCATTCCTTGGTCTAGCCTTCTTAGTTGCAGCGGGTTGTATTATTTATATTAAGCAGATGGATGAAACCGAAGATGAAATGAGCAATTATCGTATCTTACGTCGTATTGGTTTCACGCATATTGATATGATGAAAGGTATAGGTTTTAAAATATTATTCAACTTTGGTTTACCTTTATTGATTGCCTTATTACATGCTTTATTCGCAGCTCTGGCTTTTATGAATTTATTAGGGCAACAAGATTTAAGACCTGTTATTGTAGTCATGGTTGTGTATACCATCGTTTATTTAATATTTGCTGTTATTTCATTTATCCATGCAAACAATAAGATTAAACAAGCATTAAATTAATATATTTTGAAAGGATGTATTGTCATGAAATTTAAAGAATTAGTTAAACAATCATACGAGGATTTAAAAAACTTAGAGGTTAATTGGTTTAACGGTATAACATTGACACTAGCTGTTATCATTTTAAGTAGTATAACAACACCTATTCTTGGTGTGCCTGCAGGGTTACTCGGGGGCGCTTATTACTTAAAACGTCGTGAAGAAAAGAATAATCATAAGTAGATAGTATATAGGGGCAGTAACACAGCTAAATGAAATAACTGTGATGACTGCCCCATTTTTAAATTTATAAGAATACATCAGTTAACCATAAACTAGCTAGTACAATAATCATAATACTACCAACAAAACAGATAAAAGCTAAAGCACTCGTGAAGAGCTCACGTTTTTTCGTTACTTGAACTTTATTAGGATCTTCTCCATTCATAAATGCAATAATACGATCTGCATTTTCCATGTTATGTTTATATTTAAGTCGATCTATTCGTATACTTGCAAAAAGGCCTATCATGTATAAAATCAATATGATAAATAATCCTAGCCAACTAAAATAATGTATCATAGGCCCTATCAACACAGCGGCTATTACAAATGTTACTAACATACACCATGTCCATTTGTTCATTTCCTTACGTACTACTTCTCTATCCATTTGATATACGTCTCCTTTAACAAGATCATCTAAGGATACATTAAATAGCGAGCACATCATTAATAAATTGTGGATATCAGGCAAACTTTTATTATTTTCCCAGTTAGAAATCGTTTGTCTAGAAACATATAATTTTTCAGCCAATACTTCTTGTGAATAACCTTGCTGTATTCTATATTTTTTTAATTGTTGCCCAACATTTATCATTTTGCACTCCTTAGATTATCTCTGTGAAAATTTCACTCATTTAAATAAGTGATAGTTTTATAGAAACGTATGTTATAGTATTAATCTATCAAATATCTTTAGAAACTGCAGTATTAATAGTGACAAAATGCTTTGACAATTTGATATCATCGTGTTTTTTAGACGTCCGTATGTCTAAAATTTTATTTATGTGTTACAAAACAATGTGTATCTTTGGTAAAAAAAGGAGCGGAACAGAATGCATTATGAATTCGAAGTCCCGCCCCAGCAAGGTTGACTAGGAATGAAAACAGCTTGGTATAAGCGTATTTTCAATCCAATCAACTACTGCCAATATTTAGTTCATAACTTAGGACATAATGATGCCCAAACTGATATGGTGATACCCTTCTGTTAATATTTCTAGCCGTCTATCAAGATACGGTTATCTCTAACTTTCTTAAAGTCCGCTTCACTTGTTTTTTCATATCCTTCATGGTCAAAGAGGTCATGAATTAATTGACGTCCTTCTTTCTTTTTGCTGACATTAATAAATGCTTTTGCAATTTTATTACGCCATTCGTCACTTAAATCTACACGAACCGAAATAGTGTCATTTGGTATTTTATCTGATGTATAAATGACTCTCGTATCTTTATAAACATTAGGTTTAGATTTTTTTAGCTCTACACGTGCATCATCATAAGTAGCCACGGCATCTATATCTCCATCTAGCAACGTCTTTAATGCTTGATCTTCATCTTTAAATTGAGACACACGCAATGCACTTTTAGGAATATGTTCTCTTTGCAAATCAGCTAATGGATAAATATATCCTGCAGCTGAATCTGCATCTTGTAACCCAACTTTTTTCCCTTTTAAATCTCTAAGCTTTTTAATGTCACTATCTTTTTTAACCACAATTTGTGAACGATAATAATCTCCCAATTTCTTAGTTTGATTTCCTTTATCATCAACTAAATAGTCTTTAGATTTTAACAGAACATCTACTGTTCCTTTATCTCGACCAATTGTATAGGTTACTGGCGACATGATAGCCACATCCATTTTTTTAGATGCTAAATCTTCAATCATCTTATAATCGCTAGTTGTACGCTGTATATTCACAGGCGCTTTTAACTCTTTAGACAATAACTTTTGTAATGACTCAATTTTATCGTCATATTTCTTTCCCGTTTGTGATTGAGGCGCAACATATTCAATATTAACAGGCTTCTTTGCTACTTTCTTTTTCTTGTTCTCTTCGCAACCATATAAAGAAATTGCCATACACATTGTTAGTATTAGAATTAGTATAATCTTTTTCACTGATATTCCATCCTTTTGTATGAAATTTCTTTTATCATATACTAGTCAAATCATTTTGACCACCCCATTTTTGACAATATTATTAATTATTAATTTTTTATCTCATTTAATACGATTCCTTAACAAAATTTAGCGATTTATTTTACATTTCAAAAGATCATTGAATATAAAACAAGCACAACGATGATTATGGCAAACCATCATTGTGCTATTATTGTGAGATTGATATCTCAGACTGTTTTGAAATTATATTATAATGCTGTGTAACCACCATCGATTGTAAATACACTACCTTGAGCAAATGTTGATGCATCAGATGCGAGGTAAACGACAATACCGCCTAATTCGTGTGGCTCGCCTGGACGACCCATTGGTGTTGCTCCCATCCAATAATCAATCATATCGCCACCAGTATTAAACATTGGTTCAGTTAATGCTGTTTTCATATAACCTGGTGCGATTGTATTTACTTTAATACCGTATTTAGACCATTCCATGGCTAAACTTTTCGTTAACATAATGACGCCTGCTTTAGATGCGTTATAAGATGCTTGCTCTTGTGGTTTATTTGCAATTAAGCCAGACATTGATGATGTATTAATGATTGAACCATTTCCTTGTTTAATCATTTGGCGTCCAACTGCTTGTGCCACTAAGAAAACCCCATTTAAGTTAAGATTGATGACTTTTAACCAATTTTCATAAGAAACATCTTCCGCTTTTTCATTAATTGTCATTCCTGCATTATTAACTAAAATATCAATTTTTCCATATTTTTTAACAACGTCTTGTACCATCTTATTAACATCATCAGGATTTGTAACATCTACTTTTAATGCTGTGGTTTTAACACCTTCATTGTGTGCAATAGCTTGAGCTGTTTCTTCTGCTAAATCTAACTTAATGTCGGCAATTACAATATCTGCACCTGCTTGTGCTAGCGCTTCAGCCATTGCTTTACCTAGACCCATCGCCCCACCAGTTACGATTGCTACTTTACCATTTACTCTAAATTGATCAATAATATTTGTCATAAATTACACTCCTTCATTCGTTTGTACTTGATTTGTTATTTCTACTTCTTTCGTTGGTTGCTGCACTTTCATAAAGAATGTCAAGATGAAGCCTATGATATAAAGAATGGCATAGACCCAAATAGTTACTTTTTCTGTAGTAAACATTAATGTGACACTTGCTATCGCAGGACCACAAAAATTACTTAATCCTGCAGCCAGGTTATGTACAGATACTGCCGCACCCTTATGTTCCGGCACTAATGTTGGGAAAATAGCTGACATCGGTACATATGCCGCCACTGCGAAACCTAACATTAACGCTATTAATGTCGTCACAAAGATGTTTGGACCACTCCACGATGGCAAATAATAGAAGGCTAAAGTTGATAAGGCCATGCCAATACAACCGAACCAACGCACTTGGCGCACCCAGCCAATTTTATCACCGACAACACCCCAGAATAAGTTAGTGAAGATTGTGATAAAATACATCAGTCCCCATACGCGTAGCCATTCAGATGTTGTAAAGCCGAATTCATCAGTATATACACGCGGTAAAAAAGCAACTAAGCCAAATAGCGATAATTGGTTAATAATCCGCACCACAAAAGCAATAGCTACTTGCTTATTACCTAGAAGCGTGATTCCTCGACCAAATTCTGCAAACATTTCTTTTGTCGTCATACGCTTTGCTTCAACGTCTTCACCTTTTTTATCTTTCACCAAGAACGTTGCAATGAGTCCACCAACTAGAATAAATACAATTGATAACCATAATGAACCCAACTCTCCAATAAATGGAATCGTAAAGCTTGGTAAATATGAACCTAATACACCAATACCTATAGAATACATCGCCCAGAACCAACCCATCGCGGATGCGAGTTTATAGGCAGGTGAAGAATATGTAATCCATACGACAAAGCTATAAATAAACATTGGATAAGCAAAACCGCGGATGCCATACATGATAAGCATCATCGCATAGTTTTGTTGTTCTAAACCAAACACTAGAAATCCTACATGAAAGATAATCCAAATAATAAAGGCAAATGTCATGATACGTCTTGGGCTAAATATTTCTGCTAACACACCTGATAACCATGATGCGATAGCCACAACCAAGCCATAAACAGCCAGTACTCTACCAGCTTCTGAGCTACTAAATCCTAGACTCCCAATATATTTAGACAAGAACGCTTGCTCAACACCATCACCCGTCATAAAAATAGCCACTGCAACATAGCCCCAAATAAGTACCATTGGTAAGCCTAAAAATTGACGCTCTGTTTGCTGACTTTGTATCTTATTAACCACGTTTCCATCCCACTTTCATTATTTTGTTTAAACTTTTACATTCCGAATTTTTTTGCTGCTAATTTTTCAAGTGGAATACCTTGCTTGAAACGTTCAGTATACATTCGAAAACTTTCCACTTCTGCAGCAGTTGGCTCAATAGCAACAGACGTCGTATTCTTAAACGCATAGTTGCTTAAATAAGTGGCTAAATCACTATTGCGTTGGTCTTTTAAATATTGTGCTAATACTGCAATGCCCCATGCACCGCCTTCACTTGCCGTTTGCATGACACGTACATTTGTTTCAAGCGCTGCTGCTAAAAACGTTTGCGCAACCTTTTCAGTTTTAAAAATACCACCGTGACCAAGCATAGAATCTATAGTAATATTTTCATTTTCTTTCAATAAATCAACGCCAATTTTCAACGTACTGAATGCGCTATAAATATGCGTTTTCATTAAGTTTGCTAAATTAAAGTTACTATCTACCGACCGCACTAACATAGGATAACCTTGAGGTACATCGGTAATGAATTCCCCAGAGATATAGCCATAAGATAATAAATTTCCCAGGTTATCCTCTCCGTTTAAAGCGCTTTCAAAAACTTTTGTAAAAAGCTCATTTTTGTCGTAATTGACGCCCATCGTTTGTAATACTTCTTCAAAAAGATTTATCCATAGATTAATATCAGACGTGCAATTATTCGCATGAATCATGGCTACCTCATAACCATCTGGCGTCGTCACAATATCTACTTCTGGATAAACACGTTGAATAGGTTGTTCTAACACAATCATTGAGAAGATACTTGTACCTGCTGAAACATTACCTGTACGCGGTGCTACACTATTCGTTGCAACCATACCTGTTGCTGCGTCTCCCTCAGGGGCACAAAGAGGACATCCTGCCTGCAACTCACCATTTGGATCAATTAATTTTGCACCTGTTTCAGTTAGTCTACCAGCAGACTCACCTGCTACGACAACACGAGGTAAAATGTCACCAATCTTTTGGTTATAACCACGCTGCGCAAATAACTTATTAAAGCGGTTCATTAAATCTTGACGATAATCTAGCCGTTGACTATCAATTGGAAACATTCCGGAAGCATCACCAATACCAATCACTTTTTCATCGGTTAAATACCAATGAATATAACCCGCTAATGTCGTCATATATCTTACACGTTCGACATGGGGTTCTGTCTCCATCGCTGATTGAAAAAGTTGTGCGATACTCCAACGCTCGGGAATATTAACATTAAAATCTTCACGTAATACCGTAGCTGCTTCATTCGCATTATTGTTACGCCATGTTCTAAAAGGTACAAGTAAATCATCATGTTCATCAAATACTAAATAACCATGCATCATGCCACTAATACCTAATGACGCTATTTGATTAACAGTCGTATCATATGTATCTTTAACGTATCGTGTCATTTCACCATAACTTTTTTGTAAACCAACCCATGCATCATTCATGGAATAAGTCCAATAGCCATTGTCAAAACTATTTTCCCATTCAAATGAGCCCGTAGCTATTGTATTAAAATCATCATCAATGGCTACCGTCTTAATTCTTGTCGATCCAAATTCAATGCCTACGGAAAGATGACCCGCTTCAATAAAGCGTTTTGTTTCTTCAATATTCATTAACAACCCTCCTTTTCACATTTTATGAAACCGTTACCATTTACAATGCTAACACAATTTATTTTACAACCATAGGAAAATAACATGTATTTCATAGTTAATTTTGAATAAAATAACAACTTTATGCTAAAAGTTCAATATTTCTAACTTTATTAGAAAATATTAAATAGAATTTTCAAAAATATATCTTAAAACTAAAAAACAATAAGGCTATACTGCTATATTGCATAACAATGTATAACCTTATCAATAATGATATATCCGTGAGTGGGATAGTATTCATGATGAATTCTGTCCCATCCTAGCACAGTTGACTAGAAGTGAAAAAATATTGGTATAATCATATTTTCAATCCCGTCAACTACTGCCAATATATCGTTCATAGTCTAAAATATAATGATGTCCCAAACTGAATATTTATCTCTAAATTTATAATTTGGCTGCTTCGATACCATTTGGATATACAATCACTTTTAACGAACCAGATTTATCTGTTCTTGCACGCTCCATTGCTGCTTTTGTTTCTGACAAAGGATATTGATGTGTAAACATAGAATTTAAATCTGCATCAGTATGACTTAAAATTTGAATGCCTGTATCATACGTATTTGCATATCTAAAAATACCAACAAGGTTTATTTCATGATTGGTAATAAAAGGAATATTAAGAGGATTATCCGCCTCTTGAGCTAAACCTACCGCTGCTAGAGTACCACCATTTTTTAATGCTGCTAAAGCACTGCGTAAGGCAATTTGATTTCCTGCTGTCTCAATTGCGTAGTCAACACCATGTTGCTGTGTTAATTCATTTATTCGTTGATTAACATCTTCGTCTTTGACATTAATAGTTGTTGTTGCCCCTAATTTTAGTGCTTCATCTAAACGATTTTGTTCCATATCAGATACGATAATTTGAGTAGCTCCAAAGGCTTTGGCCGCGACAACCGTCATTAATCCCACAGGTCCCATTCCCATTATCACTACAGATGATCCTGGTTGAATATTTGCTCGACGACAAGCTTGTATACCAACTGACAATGGTTCATTCAGGGTTGCTTGTTCATAGCTCAATGTGTCTGGAATATGGAATAAGTAATCTTCTGGATGCTTCAAATATTCCGTAAATGCCCCGTCAACAGGAGGTGTTGCGAGAAATACAACGTCTGGGCACAAATTATATTTTCCGGTTTTACAATATTCACATGTTCCACATGGCACACCCGGTTCAACTGCCACTCGATCTCCAGGTTTAAAATGCGTTACATCACTGCCTACAGCTGCTACTTTTCCAGCGCATTCATGTCCTAAAATAAGTGGTGCTTCAACTACAAATTCACCGACACTACCATGAGCATAATAATGCACATCAGAGCCACATACACCAACTGCTAACATTTGTACCAATACATCATGCGGCCCAAGTTCTGGCACATTCACTTCTTTAATTTCAATATCGTACGGTTCATTTAACACTGCCACTTTCATCTTTCTAGGAATTTCATGATCCATCTTTATCCACCTCATTGTTTTGTTGTTACATTTATGTCGATATCTCGATGTTTGATTTTCCACAAGATTGCTAAGTTAATGCTAGCATTATGAATATATTATGTAAACGATTTCAATAATTATTAGTTTGTTAAATAAAAATGTGAGCGGGACTGAATTCATTAGGAATTCGTAGTCCCGCCCCAGCAAGGTTGACCAGGATTGAAAAAGCTTAGTATAAACGTATTTTCAAATCAGTCAACTACTGCCAATATATCGTTCATAGTCTAAAACATAATGATGTCCCAAACTGTTAAAATCGTTATTGCTCAATATCATAGGCCTTAAGCAAACGCTTTAATAACCGTTGAATATAATGCTCATCTAACTCTTGAGGCTTAATTAAGATATTAAAATAAATGGGTGAAAATACTAAATCAATCATTAAATCTTGGTCTTCTTCATTAAGATAAGGTGCAATCATCTCTTTAAAATTTCGCCGATTACTTTCAAAGTAACCTTTCATAAATAATCCTCTAGCCTCAGATTGCTTAGAACTGACTAATATCTCAATCACAGCTCTTCCTAAATTCGTCTTATAAATAGCCATGATTTGTGTGGCAAAAGCAAACAATGCATCATATAAATTTATATGATTAAACGTAATATCACGTGTATGCGTAACAAACATATCGATAATAATGGATGCTTTATCTTTCCATCGTCTATAAATCGTTGCCTTCGATACACCAGTATTTTCTGCAATTTGCTCTATCGTAATCTCACCGTAGTGTGACATTTCTAATAAACGTTCAATTTCACTAAAAATCTTTTTATCTATCGTTGGATCCTTTGGTCTTCCAGCCATGTCGTTCCCTTCTTTTACGTGCTATAAATTCAACTAACTCAAATATTAAAAATGCACTTACAAACCAAACTATGAAACCAATAATAACACTTAATAGCCACTGATGTGTATAGTTGAGCATGGCCCATGTTGCGATAATACTACATAAGACACCCGTCATACCAAAAATAGCACCACGACTCACATGCATGGCTACTTCATCACCAAATTGCATACCCGTAATAAATAATGATACTAAAAAGACTGCCGGTAAGGTCGCAAAGATACCTCCAAATTCTTTCCATGGCAAAACGACAGATACAATATAGCTTAATAAGACTGCCGTGCCACCAACTAAAAATTTAATTACAGCAAGTTTCATGTTACGAAAGCCTCCAAATTTAAATGTGTTTTACTAAAAAGATGGCAACTGAAATAATAAACCAACAAACAAGTGCAAAAATGCTACCTTTAACATAACCTTTCTTACTTATATAGATAGATGTTAATGCCACTGTTAATATACAAGAAGCAATACCAATAATTGCACCTGTACTCAAATGCATAGACATTTTGACAAGTTCTTCACCACGATGATCAATTGCCAATGCAATGATTGCTGCTAAATAGACTGCCGGCAGTGTAGCGATAATTCCTCCTAACTTACCTCCAATTTTTTCTGACATAATCGATGCAAATGCCACTGCAAAACCACCGATAACAAAGTGTAGAATAGCACTAGAAATACTAAACAATCTTTTCCCTTCTTTGACATTTTATTGTAAAACGAAACGTACCGTTTACTATTAATATAAATCGTAATTTCTAAATTGTAAACAGGGCAAATGAAAATAAAAACAGTTAGGGATTTAACTGTAACGAAACATCATTGAAACACCAAAATCTTTTCTTCGAGTATGATTTCCACACTCTCATTAATATGTTAAGAAATCTTATTTAAAGGTATTAAAGCTGAAAGTTCTATTCGTAACGGATGTTGCCTTTGATACATAAGACACCGTATTCATTTAGTTAAGTGACATCTATTAAATGATACAAATATGCTTTATTTTTAAACGTAATTCGATATAAAAAGACATGCTAATACAAAATATTATAAACAAATAAGCCAGTAAATGAATTTTTGTAAACTCATTTACTGGCTTATGTTTCTTGGAACGATATCCCAATCTGTATTATCTAGTGTTTATATATTTTAATTTTAATTTCATAGTAATCATCGTGATCTTTATCACGATGTTCTACTCGAATACCTGACTGTTCGATTGCTTGGATGCTCTTACCCACTTCATCCCTAGCTTGCGTTAAATCATGCGAAAACTGAAATGTTTGTGCTGTAACCTTTTCTGGTCCTACTTGTTGCTTGACTCGTGCTTCTGTTTGTTTAACATTAAGCTTTTGTTGAATGACTTGTTCAATGAGCTGTTCTTGTACTTCATTAGACAGAGGTAAGACTGCTCGTGCGTGTCGTTCAGTAATTTTACCTTCTCTAAGGCGCACGATAACTTTAGGTGCTAATTTCAACAGACGTAACTTATTGGCAATAAAGCTTTGGCTTTTCCCCAAACTCTTAGCTAATTCACTTTGTGTTGTATTACCTATTTCAAGTAATTTTTTATAGGCTTCCGCTTCTTCTACTACAGATAAGTTCTCTCTCTGAATATTTTCAATTAAAGCAACTACGGCCGTTTCCTCATCACTCATGTCACGAATAATGACATCAGCATGTGATTTTTGTAACGATTGCAATGCCCTAAAACGTCGTTCTCCAGCAATAATTTCATACATGTGCTCTTCAATTGGTCTTACAACAATGGGTTGTAACAAACCATGTTCATCAATCGATTCAGCAAGTTCTTTTAATTTACTAGGGTCAAAAACCTGTCGTGGTTGATAACGATTAGGCACAATACGTTCAATTTGAATGGATTCAACATTAGAATTGCGATCTTCTTCAATATAGCCAACAATGTCTTCTTTATTTTTTAAACCAAATAATTTTGAAAAAGGCTTTTTCATTATCCATTCGCTCCTTCTCATTTGAGGTTATTTTAATCTGTTTTATTTTTCAAGTAAAGGAGATTTATTAGGTGTACCAGGTTTTCTCGGATACTTTTTAGCTGTTTGTCGTTGTTTATCGATAACAATCATTTGTCTTTCACCAGCATTTTCAGGTAAGTCAAAATTGAATGTCATTGCTAGTTTACCGCCTAAAACGTTAATAGCAAATTGCGCTTCTTCGAGTTCTTCGCCACCTTTTGACGACTTCAATGCAATAAACTGACCGCCTTTTTTCACAAGAGGTAAGCATAATTCACTAAGTACCGTTAAACGAGCCACAGCCCTTGCTGTTACAATATCATAAGACTCCCTGTAGACACCTTTACCAAAGGTTTCTGCACGATCATGAATAAAGCTAACATCTTGTAATTCTAGCTCACTAGCTAAATGATTAAGAAATTGAATGCGCTTATTCAGTGAATCAACAATTGTAACTTTCAAAGTTGGATAAACGATTTTTAATGGAATGCTAGGAAAACCAGCTCCTGCACCAACGTCACAAACAGTTAATGGTTGATTAAAATCATGATAAAAACTTGGTGTAATAGAATCATAGAAATGTTTTAAATAAACATCATGTTCATCGGTAATACTTGTTAAATTCATCTTTTCATTCCACTCAACAAGTAATTGATAATACGTTTGAAATTGTGCTTGTTGTTTTTCAGTCAATACAATATCGTGTTCTTTTAATTTCTCAGTTAACCATTTTACAGTGTTCATTCGCTTTTCACCCTTTGCAACTTACCTTGTTCTAAATACACAAGTAAAATTGAAATATCTGCAGGATTAACACCTGAAATACGTGATGCTTGTGCGATATTCAATGGTTTAACCTTGGCTAATTTTTCACGTGCTTCCGTTGCCAAACTATCGACTTTACTATAATCCAAGTCTTCTGGAATTTTCTTTTGTTCCATACGTTTCACTTTTTCTACTTGTTGTAATGATTTATTGATATAACCTTCATATTTTGTTTGTATTTCAACTTGTTCAGCAACTGCTTCAGGCAATTGATGTGCTTCTCCTAAAATTTCTAAAATAGTATCATACGTCATTTCAGGACGACGTAATAAATCAATAGCTAGAATACCATCTTTAAGCTGAGAACCTCCATGTGCTTCAATCACAGATTGCGTATGTGCATTTGGTTTAATGCGAATATGAGTTAAACGGTCAATTTCATCTTGAATTTGTTGACGTTTTTCATTAAAACGTGCATAGCGTGCTTCAGAAATCATACCTAATTCATAGCCTATGTCAGTTAAGCGTAAATCAGCATTATCATGACGAAGTAATAAGCGATATTCGGCACGAGAAGTTAATAAACGATATGGTTCATTGGTACCTTTAGTTACCAAATCATCAATTAACACACCAATATATGCATCTGAACGACTTAGAATTTTTTCACCTGTGCCTAGCACTTTTCCTGCAGCATTAATACCAGCCATAATACCTTGGCCAGCCGCTTCTTCATATCCAGACGTACCGTTAATTTGTCCTGCAGTATATAGGTTTTTAATCTTTTTCGTTTCTAATGTAGGCCATAATTGAGTTGGCACAATCGCATCATATTCAATTGCATAACCTGCACGCATCATATCAGCTTTTTCAAGACCAGGAATGGTTTCTAACATTTGACGTTGTACGTGTTCAGGAAGGCTTGTAGATAACCCTTGAACATATACTTCATTCGTATTGCGACCTTCTGGCTCTAAGAATAACTGATGGCGTGGTTTATCATTAAAGCGCACAAACTTATCTTCAATTGAAGGACAATAGCGTGGTCCTGTACCTTTAATCATACCTGAATACATCGCTGATAAATGTAAATTATCATCGATGACTTTATGTGTTTCGCCATTAGTATAAGTTAACCAACATGGCAATTGATCTAAAATATATTCCGTTGTTTCAAAGCTAAATGCTCGACCTACATCATCACCCGGTTGAATTTCTGTTTTAGAATAATCGATGGTTTTCGCATTAACACGTGGTGGCGTTCCAGTTTTAAAACGAACTACTTCAAAGCCGAGTTCTCTTAAATTATCTGCTAACGTAATAGATGGCAATTGATGGTTCGGCCCACTTGAATATTTCATATTTCCTAAAATAATTTCACCACGTAAAAATGTTCCTGTAGTAATGACTACTGCTTTAGCATGATATTCTGTACCAATATTTGTACGCACACCTTTAACTACATTATCTTCAATAATTAAATCATCAACCATACCTTGCATAATATCTAAATGTGCTTCGTCTTCAATAACGCGTTTCATTTCTTGTTGGTATAGCACTTTGTCAGCTTGAGCGCGTAGTGCTCTTACTGCAGGTCCTTTACCTGTGTTTAACATGCGCATTTGAATGTGTGTTTTATCAATTGTTTTCGCCATTTGGCCACCTAACGCATCGATTTCTCTTACCACGATACCCTTTGCTGGCCCACCAACTGATGGATTACATGGCATAAACGCTATATTATCTAAATTGATGGTTAACATTAATGTTTTAGCGCCACGACGCGCAGAAGCTAAACCTGCTTCAATACCTGCGTGACCAGCACCAATAACAATCACGTCATAATTTTGTGTCATGATTCAACCTCCCTTTTCCATTTACATATTTATAGACTACCAATCCACTTATTTATTTTCCTAAACAGAATTGACTAAATAACTGATTAATAAGTTCATCACTAGCTGATTCACCAATGATTTCACCTAAAATTTCCCATGTTCGTGTTAAATCTATTTGTACCATATCCATTGGAACGCCAGATTCAGCAGCGTCAATAGCATCTTGAATTGCATGTCTTGCCTGTTTGAGCAATGCGATATGACGTGAATTAGAAACATATGTCATATCTTGATTTTGAACATCGCCACCAAAAAATAAATCTCGTATTTGAATTTCAAGTTCATCTATACCTTCTTGTTTAAGCATAGATGTTTGTATCAATGGTTTATTACCAATCATTTCCTGAACTTCTTCAATGTTTAATTGCTGTGCTAAATCTGTTTTATTAACAATTACGATAACATCTTCATTTTTAATTACTTCAAATAAAGTACGATCTTCTTTTGTTAAAGGCTCATTATAATTAAGGACAAACAAAATTAAATCGGCTTGACTTAAAGCTTTACGAGAACGTTCAACACCTATTTTTTCTACTATGTCTTCTGTGTCTCTAATACCTGCTGTATCAACTAATCTTAATGGTACGCCTCTTACGTTAACGTATTCTTCTAACACATCTCGTGTTGTTCCTGCAACTTCGGTCACGATTGCTTTATTATCTTGAATAAGGTTGTTAAGCATTGAAGACTTGCCTACGTTTGGCTTACCAACGATGACTGTTGATAAACCTTCTCGCATGATCTTACCTTGAGCACCTGTCTCTAATAACTTGTCAATCTCGGCTTTAATATTTTTAGATTGTTCCAATAAAAATTCGGTCGTAGCATCTTCGACATCATCGTATTCAGGGTAATCGATATTCACTTCTACCTGTGCCAATATTTCTAAAATAGATTGTCGCTGTCGTTTTATTAAATCACTTAAACGCCCTTCAATTTGATTCATCGCAACTTTTGATGCGCGGTCTGTTTTAGAGCGAATAAAATCCATAACTGCTTCTGCTTGTGATAAGTCTATCCGTCCATTTAAAAAGGCACGCTTAGAATATTCTCCTGGTTCAGCCATCCTTGCACCATGAGTCATAGTCAATTCTAACACGCGATTAATGGTCAATATGCCGCCGTGACAATTAATTTCAATGATATCTTCTCTAGTAAACGTTTTAGGCGCACGTAATACAGATATCATTACTTCTTCTACTACTTCATTCGTCTCAGGATCAACAATATGACCGTAGTTTATCGTATGAGAATCGACTTCAGCTAATTTGTATTTCCCTTTATAAAGCTTATCACCGATTTCAATTGCTTGTGGTCCTGATAGTCTGACTATTCCAATAGCACCTTCTCCCATAGGTGTCGAAATACTAGTAATTGTATCGAAATCCATAACGCTACTCGCCTCCTTATTCAAGTAAAATTTCATTTTAACATTGTAAATTGTTTCATTTTAAATTGCGAGTATCCCGCTTTATATCTTTAGGTAAGTGTTCGGTTTGTCTGACGTTAGACTTACGGATGTATAATTATTTCGTCTTGCTAAATTTTTTTATTAAATACTTTAGCTATTTTTAAGACATGTTCCAAACTACTTTGAA
Source organism: Staphylococcus sp. HMSC62D11 (assembly GCF_001839145.1). Classification (NCBI taxonomy): domain Bacteria; kingdom Bacillati; phylum Bacillota; class Bacilli; order Caryophanales; family Staphylococcaceae; genus Staphylococcus; species Staphylococcus sp. HMSC62D11. The sequence goes on from NZ_KV840185.1 coordinate 118,350, forward strand.
TTTCTAAAGTCGTCATATTTTTAGCTGGATGCCTAGCAATAACAATGATGTCTTTGGCAATAATATCTTGTTTGTGTACTTTAAAATTCTCTCTGATCGCACGTTTAATCTTATTGCGTATCACTGCATTCCCAATCTTCTTAGAAACACTGATACCTAAGCGAAAATGAGCTATCTGATTCTGATATGTGTATACGACAAATTGTCTGTTTGCTACTGACTTTCCATGGCGATAAATCAATTGAAAATCAGCATTTTTTTTAATTCGATATGCTTTTTCCACGTCCACATCACTCGCTTAATTCATTATCTTATTTTAATATAATACATTCTAAACGAAAAAAAAGACCACTGATGAATCAGTGATCTTATGCTGATAAAACTTTGCGACCTTTACGACGACGACGCGCCAATACTTTGCGGCCGTTTTTAGTGCTCATACGTTTTCTGAAACCGTGCACTTTACTGTGTTTACGTTTATTTGGTTGATAAGTACGTTTTACCATGCAAAACACCTCCATCTTTAACTAATAACTAACTCTTTTCATTCACCTGAGCCAATGAAACTGATTATTTTAATAGATAAATATCATTTCTGTTTATCAGAAATCTTCATTTGTTTTCGTTTTATCTAGTCATAATTCAAGCAACTACTACAATATAACAAAATACTTTTTATAAAGCAAGATAGTTTTAGCTGAACACCAAAAATATTTTCATCACAGTTTCAATGAAAATAAACACTACATATATTTCAATTTAAAAGCAATCAGTATAATTATTTCCCGTAACTGTTATCGTCAAAATATGAGACGTGCATAAGTTATCCACTTATACACAAAAACAACCAAATAAGTTGTGGATAATTTTGCAGTTATGCACATAGTTACGCTCGATTTAACCACATATTCACAGTTATTTGACATGTTCTAAGCTTAACAATTATAATTGTGTGGATAAGTTGCTCGAATATTGATTTTATAAGGGGTTATTTATTCAAATTATATACAATTTGGTTGTGAATAAAGAGATAAACTAAGTGAGTTATCCACTATTTGTGATTAACTTGTGGATAATTATTAACATATTGTGATTATCTTTATCCACCATACTGAATTTTGTGTATAAGTCAAAATTAAAGAAAGATGGAGTTTTTATGTCAGAACAAGAAATCTGGGAAAAAGTTTTAGAAGCAGCAAAGTTACATATTTCAGAAACAAGCATGAACACCTTTTTAAAAGATTCGGAACTATACAAAATTGAAAATAATACAGCAATTGTGCTTGTTGGTTATGAATTTTATGCTAGTTGGCTCAACCAAAAGTACTCAGCCATATTCGAATCCATCTTTTCAGAGATAATGGGATTAGATATTACACCTAAGTTTCTTACAGCCGAACAACTTGCTGAAATTGTTAGTGAAGGGGATTCAGCATCTAAAAAAGCGCCTACATCATCAAAAGCTAAAGCAGAGGATGAACATGACGCGCACGTAGGTACTGATCAATTTAATACACATAATACCTTCGATACATTTGTCATTGGGCCAGGTAATAGATTTCCGCATGCCGCAAGTTTAGCAGTTGCTGAAGCGCCTGCCGAAGCATACAATCCTTTATTTATCTATGGTGGTGTTGGACTAGGTAAAACACATTTAATGCATGCAATTGGACATCATGTTTTAAGTAATAATCCTAATGCCAAAGTGCTTTATACTTCTAGTGAAAAATTTACAAATGAATTTATCAAATCTATTCGTGACGGCGAAAATGAAGCCTTTCGTGAAAAATATCGAAATATTGATGTGCTGTTAATCGATGATATTCAATTTATTCAAAACAAAGAGCAAACACAAGAAGAGTTCTTCCATACATTCAATGAATTACATCAAAATAATAAGCAAATCGTTATTTCTAGTGACCGTCCTCCAAAGGAAATCGCTAAATTGGAAGATCGCTTACGCTCGCGCTTTGAATGGGGATTAATCGTTGATATTACACCACCAGATTATGAAACACGTATGGCAATCTTACAAAAGAAAATGGAAGAAGAAAACTTAGAAATACCAATGGAAGCCTTAAACTATATAGCTAATCAAATTCAATCAAATATTAGAGAATTAGAAGGTGCACTAACCAGATTATTAGCTTATTCTCAGTTGCAAGGACGACCTATTACTACTGAACTCACTGCTGAAGCACTCAAAGATATCATTCAAGTTCCAAAATCTAAGAAAATAACAATACAAGATATTCAAAAAGTTGTTGGCCAGTACTATAGTGTACGGATTGAAGATTTTAGTGCAAAGAAACGTACCAAATCCATTGCATATCCAAGACAAATTGCAATGTATCTGTCTCGCGAACTTACTGATTTCTCATTGCCTAAAATAGGTGAAGAATTCGGAGGACGTGACCATACGACAGTTATTCATGCGCATGAGAAGATTGCAAATGATATTAAAGCCGATTCAACTTTCAAACAAGAAGTAGAAAATCTTGAAAAAGAAATTAGGAATCAATAAGTGGGAAATTATTTTCATTGTTTAGCTATAGATTAGCCCGTCAATTTATGGGAATATATAACTGTAATATTTCTTAAATGAGACTATATATTTAAAATACGATAATGTGATTTTGTGGATAATGTGTAAAAGTCATACACACAGTACACAGTTTATCCACATGTGCATAACTTAGCTATCATCAATGATTGAGAAACTTATCCACTAATCCACAAGCCCTACTACTATTACTATGAATTTAAAACCTATATAATTATATATAAACGACTGGAAGGAGTTTAATTTAATGATGGAATTCACAATAAAACGAGATTACTTTATTACACAACTCAATGATACGTTAAAAGCAATCTCACCTAGAACAACATTACCGATTTTAACTGGTATTAAAATTGATGCTAAAGATAATGAAGTGATTTTGACCGGTTCAGATTCAGAGATATCTATTGAAATTACAATACCCAAACAAGTAGATGGTGAAGATATTGTTACCATTTCTGAAACTGGTTCAGTTGTACTTCCTGGTCGTTTCTTCGTTGATATCATTAAAAAGTTACCAGGAAATGAAGTTAAACTATCTACAAACGAACAATTTCAAACACTTATTACATCTGGACATTCTGAATTCAATCTTAGTGGCTTAGATCCAGATCAATATCCACTATTACCACAAGTTTCAAGAGACGATGCGATTCAACTATCGGTTAAAGTACTAAAAAATGTGATAGCACAAACGAATTTCGCAGTGTCCACCTCAGAAACACGACCAGTATTAACTGGGGTTAACTGGCTTATACAAGATAATGAATTAATATGCACAGCAACCGATTCACATCGTTTGGCTGTTAGAAAATTGCAGTTAGAAGATAACTCAGAAAATAAAAATGTTATCATTCCAGGAAAGGCTTTATCTGAATTAAATAAAATTATGAGTGATAGTGAAGAAGATATTGATATCTTTTTTGCACAAAACCAAGTTTTATTTAAAGTTGGCCATATCAACTTCACATCTCGTTTGTTAGAAGGACATTATCCAGATACAACACGCTTGTTCCCTGAAAATTATGAAATCAAATTAGGCATTGATAATGGTGAGTTTTATCATGCGATTGATCGTGCGTCATTATTAGCACGTGAAGGTGGAAATAATGTCATTAAATTAAGTACAGGAAATGACGTCGTTGAATTATCTTCAACATCTCCTGAAATTGGTACAGTTAAAGAAGAAGTAAATGCAACCAATGTTGAGGGCGGAAATTTAAAAATTTCATTTAATTCTAAATACATGATGGATGCGTTAAAAGCCATCGATAATGATGAAGTAGAAATAGAATTCTTTGGAACAATGAAACCATTCATTTTAAAACCTAAAGCCGATGACTCAGTAACACAGCTTATCTTGCCAATTCGCACATATTAAAACACATAGCGTATATGATTTAGTTCAAATCAAACAAAAGAGAGCAATCTTGCTTTCTTTTGTTTATCAATGCTTCATATAAAGCCTCTAAGAGCTTAAATTAGAGGCTAATTTTTAATTTATGATGAAGTTTTAGTAAATATGTTAAACGCGTTGTATGCCCCTTTAAAATGCAAAAAAACGATATAAGCTACTTTAAACCTCTACTTATTCTCATTTTTACTGTATTGCATCATTTTTTATTGTAAATAACAAAATAAATTATTTGTTAAGCGCTTACACACTTTCTTTTAAATGAAATTTCCTGATAAAACAGGTATAATATACTAATGATATGAAAAAGAAACGGAGTGATTAATTTGGTTCAAGAAATTGCTGTTGCAGGAGACATTACTTTAGGTCAATTTTTGAAGACTGAGGGTATTATTGAATCTGGTGGACAAGCAAAATGGTTTCTCCAAGATGTTGAAGTCTTGATTAATGGAAGTCGAGAAACACGTCGTGGTAAAAAATTAACACATCATGATCGCATTGCTATTCCAGAAATTTCTGAAATAGACGACTTCATTATCATTCATCAAGGTGAACAATGAAATTAAAAACACTCCAATTAGAAAACTATCGTAACTATGAAGCAGTTACGTTAAATTGTCATCCAGAAGTGAATATCCTTATTGGTGAGAACGCTCAAGGGAAGACGAATTTACTTGAATCAATTTATACTTTGGCATTGGCTAAAAGCCACCGTACTTCAAATGACAAAGAGCTTATACGTTTTAAAGCTGAGTATGCTAAAATAGAAGGTGAGCTAAATTATCGCCACGGAACAATGCCACTAACAATGTTTATAACTAAAAAGGGCAAACAAGTTAAAGTGAACCACTTAGAACAAAGTCGACTAACTCAATATGTCGGTCATTTAAACGTGGTTCTTTTTGCACCTGAAGATTTAAATATTGTTAAGGGGTCTCCACAAATAAGACGTCGATTTATCGATATGGAATTAGGACAAATATCAGCAGTATATCTGAATGATTTGGCTCAGTATCAGCGTATTCTTAAACAAAAGAATAATTACTTAAAGCAGTTACAATACGGACATAAGACGGACGTCACTATGTTAGAAGTCCTAAATCAACAGTTTGCGCAATATGCATTAAATGTCACTTTAAGACGCGAGCATTTTATTCATGATTTAGAAGCTCTAGCACAGCCCATCCATGCGGGAATAACAAACGATAAAGAAGCGTTATCACTTAATTATTTACCAAGTATTAAATTAAGTGATACAAGCCAAGATGAATCTATTTTATTGTCAGAAGTAATTACGTTTTTAAATGACAATCTTGATAGAGAAATTGATCGTGGTGTTTGTCTTTTCGGTCCGCATAGAGACGATTTGGGATTTAATGTAAATAGCATGGATGCACAGACTTATGGTTCACAAGGTCAACAACGTACGACGGCGTTATCAATTAAACTAGCAGAAATTGAATTAATGAATATTGAAGTTGGGGAATATCCAATCTTATTACTGGATGACGTTTTAAGTGAATTAGATGATTCGAGACAAACACATTTATTAAGTACGATTCAACATAAAGTACAAACATTTGTAACGACAACATCGGTAGACGGTATCGACCATGACATTATGAATAATGCAAGGTTATATCGCATTAAACAAGGTGAAATTATTAAGTAACAGAAAGTGATGGTGACTACATTGTCAGATGTAAACAACACAGATAACTATGGTGCTGGACAGATACAAGTATTAGAAGGTCTTGAAGCGGTTCGAAAAAGACCAGGTATGTATATTGGCTCGACTTCAGAAAGAGGTCTACATCATTTAGTTTGGGAAATTGTAGATAATAGTATTGATGAAGCTTTAGCAGGATATGCAGATCAAATAGAAGTAATTATTGAAAAGGATAATTGGATTAAAGTAACGGATAATGGCCGTGGCATTCCAGTTGATATTCAAGAAAAAATGGGGCGCCCAGCAGTTGAAGTTATCTTAACAGTCTTACATGCCGGCGGTAAATTTGGCGGCGGAGGCTATAAAGTTTCGGGTGGACTTCATGGTGTAGGATCTTCAGTTGTAAATGCGTTATCCGAAGACTTAGAAGTCTATGTACATCGAAATGAAACGATTTACCATCAAGCTTATAAAAAAGGTGTCCCTCAATTTGATTTAAAAGAAGTTGGGGAAACAGATAAAACAGGTACGGTGATTCGCTTTAAAGCGGATAGCGAAATTTTTACCGAAACAACAGTATATGATTACGATACATTGCAAAAGCGTATTCGTGAGCTAGCCTTCTTAAATAAAGGTATTTCTATCACATTAAAAGATGAACGTGATGATGAAGAACAACGAGAAGATACATATCATTACGAAGGCGGTATTAAATCATATGTTGAGTTAATGAATGAAAATAAAGAGCCGATTCATGAAGAACCGATTTATATTCATCAAATGAAAGATGATATTGAAATCGAAATAGCCATTCAATATAACAGTGGTTATGCGACGAATTTATTATCTTATGCGAATAATATACACACGTATGAAGGCGGAACGCATGAAGATGGTTTTAAACGTGCACTAACACGTGTGTTAAATAGCTATGGTACAAAAAGTAAGATTATTAAAGAAGACAAAGATAGATTGTCAGGTGAAGATACACGAGAAGGTTTAACGGCCGTAGTGTCAATCAAACATGGTGATCCACAGTTTGAAGGACAAACAAAAACAAAATTAGGAAACTCAGAAGTACGTCAAGTGGTAGATAAACTATTTTCTGAGTATTTCGAGCGCTTCTTATATGAAAATCCAAATGTGGCACGCATCATTGTTGAAAAAGGAATTATGGCTTCACGTGCACGCGTTGCAGCTAAAAAGGCGCGAGAAGTAACACGCCGTAAATCACATTTAGAAATTTCAAGCTTACCAGGTAAATTAGCAGACTGTTCAAGTAAAAATCCTGATGAAAGTGAAATCTTTATTGTAGAGGGTGACTCTGCCGGGGGGTCTACGAAAGAAGGTCGTGACTCTAGAACACAAGCAATTTTGCCGTTAAGAGGTAAAATCTTAAATGTTGAAAAGTCACGTTTAGATCGCATATTAAACAATAACGAAATTCGCCAAATGATTACTGCATTTGGTACTGGTATTGGTGGAGAATTTGATATTTCAAAAGCACGTTATCATAAAATTGTTATTATGACGGATGCTGATGTTGATGGTGCGCATATTAGAACGTTATTATTAACATTCTTCTATCGCTTTATGCGTCCACTTATCGAAGCAGGTTATGTTTATATTGCGCAACCACCATTATTTAAGTTGACGCAAGGTAAACAAAAATATTATGTCTTTAATGATAAAGAATTAGATAAATTAAAATCAGAGTTAAGCCCAACACCTAAATGGCAAATTTCTCGATATAAAGGTTTAGGAGAAATGAACGCAGATCAACTTTGGGAAACAACGATGAATCCAGATAATCGTATGATGTTACAAGTAAGATTAGATGATGCCATTGAAGCGGATAAAACATTCGAAATGTTGATGGGTGACGTTGTGGAAAACCGTCGTCAATTTATTGAAGATAATGCGGTATATGCAACTTTAGATTTCTAAGCACTATGAAATGAACTTTTGAAGGAGGATTTCTTGATGGCTGACTTACCACAATCAAGAATTAATGAACGAAATATAACCAGTGAAATGCGAGAATCATTCTTAGACTACGCCATGAGTGTTATCGTTTCACGTGCTTTACCTGATGTTCGAGATGGTTTGAAACCTGTACACAGACGTATACTATACGGTTTAAATGAACAAGGTATGACACCAGATAAACCATATAAGAAATCAGCACGTATCGTGGGTGATGTAATGGGGAAATATCACCCTCATGGTGACTCGTCAATTTATGATGCAATGGTTAGAATGGCGCAAACGTTTAGCTATCGTTATCCGCTCGTAGATGGTCAAGGTAACTTTGGTTCTATGGATGGTGATGGCGCTGCAGCAATGCGTTACACCGAAGCAAAAATGACTAAAATTACGCTAGAACTTCTTCGAGACATCAATAAAGACACGATTGACTTTTTAGATAATTATGATGGTACTGAAAGAGAGCCGGCAGTCTTACCAGCACGCTTCCCTAACTTATTAGTTAACGGTGCATCAGGTATTGCAGTAGGTATGGCTACTAACATTCCTCCACATAATTTAACTGAAGTCATTGATGGTGTGTTAAATCTCAGTAAGAACCCAGACATAACCATTGCTGAATTAATGGAAGATATTAAAGGTCCGGACTTCCCAACCTCTGGTATAATTTTAGGGAAAAGTGGTATTCGTCGTGCATATGAAACAGGTCGAGGTTCCATTCAAATGCGTGCACGCGCAGAAATTGAAGAACGTGGTGGCGGTCGTCAGCGTATAGTCGTCACAGAAATTCCTTATCAAGTTAACAAAGCTCGTATGATTGAAAAAATTGCTGAATTGGTACGTGATAAAAAAGTAGACGGTATTACTGATTTACGTGATGAAACAAGCTTACGCACCGGTGTAAGAGTTGTAATTGATATTCGTAAAGATGCTAATGCCAACGTAATTCTAAATAATTTATACAAGTTAACGCCATTACAAACATCATTTGGTGCGAATATGATTGCCCTTGTTGATGGGCGACCTAAGTTAATTAACTTAAAAGAAGCATTAGTACAATATTTAGAACATCAAAAGGTTGTTGTACGTCGTCGTACAGAATATAACTTAAGAAAAGCAAAAGATCGTGCCCACATCCTTGAAGGTTTACGTATTGCGTTAGATCATATTGATGAAATTATTAGCACTATCCGCGAGTCAGAGACGGACAAAGTGGCAATGACTAGCTTACAAGAACGCTTTAAGTTAACTGAGCGACAAGCTCAAGCAATTTTAGATATGCGTTTGCGCCGTTTAACTGGATTAGAACGAGATAAAATCGAAGCGGAATATAATGAATTATTGGCATATATCGATGAACTTGAACGAATTTTAGCTGATGAAGAGGTCTTATTACAATTAGTGCGTGATGAACTGACTGAAATTAAAGAGCGTTTTGGTGATGAACGTCGTACGGAAATTCAGTTAGGTGGCATTGATAATATTGAGGATGAAGACCTCATTCCTGAAGAACAAATCGTGATTACGTTAAGTCATAATAACTACATTAAACGATTACCAGTATCAACTTACCGTGCTCAAAATAGAGGCGGCAGAGGTGTGCAAGGTATGAATACATTAGAAGAAGACTTTGTTAGCCAATTGGTTACGTTAAGTACACATGACCATGTGCTCTTCTTTACGAATAAGGGTCGTGTCTACAAACTTAAAGGCTATGAAGTACCAGAATTATCTCGCCAATCCAAAGGTATTCCAGTCGTTAATGCAATAGAACTTGCGAATGATGAATCAATCAGTACCATGATTGCCGTCAATGACTTAGAAAGCGAAGGTAACTATTTAATCTTTGCTACTAAAAATGGTATTGTGAAGCGTTCAGCATTAAGTAACTTTTCACATATCAATAAAAACGGTAAAATTGCGATTGGCTTTAAAGAAGATGATGAACTTATTGCGGTACGCTTAACAGATGGTCAACAAGATATCTTAATTGGTACAGCACATGCATCACTTATTCGTTTTGCAGAAACATCGCTACGTCCACTTGGTCGTACAGCTGCCGGTGTTAAAGGTATCACTTTAAGAGAAGGAGATACCGTAGTAGGTTTAGATGTTGCTCATTCAGAAAGTGAAGATGAGGTCTTAGTCGTTACTGAAAATGGTTATGGTAAACGTACGCCAGTAGGAGAATATCGCTTGTCTAATCGTGGTGGTAAAGGTATTAAGACTGCTACGATTACGGAACGAAATGGTAACGTTGTTTGTATCACTACAGTTACTGGAGAAGAAGATTTAATGATTGTCACAAATGGTGGCGTTATTATTAGATTAGACGTTCAAGATATTTCACAAAATGGTCGTGCTGCACAAGGTGTAAGATTAATGCGTTTAGGTAATGAACAATTTGTATCAACTGTTGCTAAAGTACAAAATGATTCAGAAGATGATGAACAGAGTGAAGCAATGACAGATGATAATAAATTAACTAACGATAGTGAAGAAGTCATTGAAAATAGTGCACCAGGTGATGCAATTCATACAGAGGCACCTGAAGCAGAACATGAAGATAATGACAATACATCAAATGATGATCGTATTGATGTTAGACAAGATTTTATGGATCGTGTGAACGAAGATATAGATCATAGTGATGCAACTGAAGATGATCATGAAGAATAAATTGGTATAAAAAGAAAACATAGTAACGCTCTAGAGTTGCTGGAATAGTAGTGCAGTTGGCTGACTTGTCAGTACCCTTTTAGGGCTGGCCAGTATGAAAGGCTTATAGCCGCAAAACAAACCACCCGTGTGAACGGGTGGTTTTAATTTAAAATCTTATGCTTTAACTTCTAATTCTTTCATGACATATGGAATCTTACTGATTAAAGTTGAAGGTGGTACAACGTACATTTTTTCAGAGAGTTTTTCACCAATGTAGCTATGTGTATATGTGGCACTTGTGACAGCGTCTTTATAGTTATCAAATTGTCCTACAAAGCTTGTAATCATACCTGCAAGTGTATCACCCATGCCACCTGTAGCCATTGCTGGGCTACCAATAGTAAGCTTGTAATCTTCTTCTTTGAAATAGATTTCTGTACCATGTTTTTTTAAGACAACTGTTGCACCAAGTTTATCAACTGCTTCGCGATTACGTTCGTAAGTTTGTTCTTCAATTGGAATACCACTTAAACGTTCCCATTCCTTTTGATGTGGCGTAAATATAACGTGACATGTCGGAATTTCTGGTTTAAGCTTGCTAAAAATTGTAATTGCATCGCCATCAACAATCAAGGTTTGATGAGGCTGAATATTTTGTAAAAGGAATGTAATCGCATTGTTGCCTTTAAAATCACAACCTAGCCCTGGACCAATCAGGATACAATCGGTATTTTCAATCATTTTAGTCAACATTTTAGTGTCATTAATATCGATAACCATGGCTTCTGGGCAACGTGAATGCAACGCTGAATGGTTTGTAGGATGTGTTGCGACCGTAATCAATCCACTACCACTAAAAACACAAGCGCGTGCTGCTAGCATAATTGCGCCACCTAAATTTACTGTTCCACCAATGAGTAATATTTTGCCGTAATCACCTTTATGTGTTTCATCTTTTCTTTTAGGGATATTAACTGAATTTAACGTTTCCATTATATATCCTCCTTTAACCTATACTTTAACTGTATGATAATGATTAAATGTCTATTTTTTCTATATATTCTAAGTCCTATAAATACAATAGAAAATACTATACCTGTAATCGCATTTCGTCAATAGATTTTGTAATGAATTCAAGTAGAAGAAAAAGTGGCAATTTTGTAAATATTATTATCTATACAAGTTATGGCTTAGAATTTAACTTGAAATGTGAAAGATACTTTGCTATATTGAAATTAACTTAATAAGTTATTGTTCGTAGGATAAGTAGTATAAACATGTTGATTTCAGAGAGCTTGTGGTAAAAGTGTGAACAAGTAATCACTATTTATATGAATCTACCTACTCATGTGAGCAATCGGTAATACCGTTATAATAGTGAAGTGCAATTGATGCTTTAGCATGAATTGTTAAATAGGGTGGCAACGCGTAAAGACCACGTCCCTTGTCTAGGGATGTGGTCTTTTTTGTGTTTTGCTGCACTATATATAAATTTTGGGAAGGATGAATATTACATGTTAGATATTAGATTATTTAGAACTGAGCCTGAAAAAGTTAAGGATAAAATTAAACTACGCGGGGATGATCCTAAAGTAGTTGATGACGTGCTTCAATTAGATGAACAACGCCGTAAATTAATTGGTCAAACTGAAGAAATGAAAGCGAATCGCAATAAAGTAAGTGAGCAAATTGCTGAAAAGAAACGCAATCAAGAAAATGCGGATGATGTTATTAAAGAAATGCGTGAGCTAGGCGATAAAATTAAAGAAATTGACACTAAACTTAACGAGATTGATAACAAGATCAAAGATACATTAATCCGCATTCCTAATTTAATCCATGATGATGTGCCACAAGGGGCTTCTGATGAAGAAAACGTAGAACTTAAAAAATGGGGAACGCCACGTGACTTCGACTTTGAGCCAAAAGCACATTGGGATTTAGTTGAAGAATTAAACATGGCTAACTTTGAACGTGCTGCAAAAGTATCAGGTGCGCGTTTTGTTTATTTAACAAAAGACGGTGCACAATTGGAACGTGCTTTGATGAACTATATGATTACGAAACATACAACACAACATGGTTATACTGAAATGATGGTTCCTCAGTTAGTAAATGCTGATACAATGTTTGGTACTGGACAATTACCTAAATTTGAAGAAGATTTATTTAAAGTAGAAAAAGAGGGTCTATACACAATACCTACAGCAGAAGTACCATTAACAAACTATTATCGTGATGAAATTATTCAACCAGGTGTCTTACCTGAAAAATTCACTGGCCAATCTGCTTGTTTCCGTAGTGAAGCTGGATCTGCTGGTAGAGATACAAGAGGTTTAATCCGTTTGCATCAATTCGATAAAGTTGAAATGGTTCGCTTTGAAAAACCAGAAGATTCTTGGAATGCACTAGAAGAAATGACAACGAATGCGGAAGCGATTTTAGAAGAGCTTAAATTACCATATCGTCGTGTTATTCTGTGTACTGGAGACATTGGATTCAGTGCTGCTAAAACATATGACTTAGAAGTATGGTTACCAAGTTATAATGATTATAAAGAAATTAGTTCATGCTCAAACTGTACAGATTTCCAAGCGCGTCGTGCAAATATTCGATTCAAACGTGATCATGCTGCTAAGCCAGAATTAGCACATACTTTAAACGGTAGTGGACTTGCTGTAGGACGTACGTTTGCGGCAATTGTTGAAAACTATCAAAATGCTGACGGTTCAATTACTATTCCAGAAGCTTTAGTGCCATTCATGGGCGGTAAAACAGAAATTAAACCAGTTAAATAAATAGCGTTATTTGTTGACGCATCGTTATATGTCATAGATTAAATCATCATACAGGGAAAGATTGAGAAAGATACGAACTCAATGGTTTCCCTGTTTTTTTAATGATAAGTTATTTGAATGCGAGTAGTCTAAATAATTATCAGAAAAATTTATTAAAATTAAAGGTACTTATATAAAGATTTTTAGACATTCGTTTGTCTAACGTCAGACAAACGGTAGTATAAAAGGATTGATACAGTTCTAGTGTTATATTAGACTTATCTTGATTATTAAATAAAAAGAGGAGGCATAAAATGGATACACATCTTTCCTTTAAACAAGGTGTTAAAGAATGTATACCTACATTATTAGGTTATGCAGGTGTAGGTATTTCTTTTGGCATTGTAGCTGCATCACAACATTTTAGTTTATTAGAAATTATCCTTTTATGTCTGATTGTTTATGCGGGAGCAGCTCAGTTTATTATTTGTGCGTTAGTCATTGCAGGTACACCGATTACAGCAATTATCGTGACGACGCTTATTGTCAATTCACGTTTTTTCTTATTATCAATGACACTTGCACCCAATTATAAGCAATATGGGTTATGGAATAGGGTAGGGCTATCTTCAATATTGACAGATGAAACATTTGGCGTGGCTATTTCACCTTATTTAAAAGGTGAAAAAATTAATGATCGCTGGCTTCATGGCTTAAATATTACGGCATATGTCTTTTGGACGATTGCGTCGATTGGCGGTGCCGTGTTTGGCAAATTTATAAGTAATCCTGAAGTTTTTGGACTAGATTACGCTATTACAGCAATGTTTGTCTTCTTAGCTATTGCGCAGTTTGATGCTATTACCAATTCTAAACTTAAAATATACATTGTTTTAATCATCTCTGTTATTGTCATGATGTTTATCTTTAGCTGGTTTATGCCAACTTATGTGGCAATATTATTGTCTGCTATCATTGCTTCGACATTAGGGGTGGTGATGGAACGATGACAACGTCTTGGTATATGTTTGCTATTATCTTTTTTAGTGGTTTAGTTACTTTGATAATTCGAATTGTGCCTTTTATTATGATTACACGCATACAATTATCTGAGAAGGTTGTTAAATGGCTGTCTTATATTCCTATTACACTGTTTACTGCATTAGTTGTAGACGCTATGATAAAACAACCATCGCACGGCTTAGGCTTTACTATTAATTTATCATTCGTGATTATTACGATTCCGACTATTGTTGTTGCTTTTATTTCACGCAGTTTGACCATAACAGTTGTGACAGGCATTGTGTTAATGGCGGGGCTTCGTTTATTCTTTTAACCTATACTAAATCGCAGTAAGGCATTGCAGTTATCATATTTTTTAGATAAAATAAATTTAAATTTAACTTAATAATAGACATAAATATATCTTATTATGAGAAGCTGAGGGATTTGGCCCAGTGACGCTTCAGCAACCGACAGTAATGCACGGTGCTAAAACCAACGAGATACTCGAATGATAAGTCAATGACCGCTTCTTACTTCATTTAGAGTAGGAGCGGTTTTTTATATTATTTAAAGGAGGAGTAGTCATGATAAATTATACTGTCGATACTTTGGAACTTGGAGCATTTACTACAGAGTCTGGCGAAAAAATAGAAAATTTAAAACTGCGATATGAGCATGTAGGTTATCAAGGGCAGCCTTTGGTTGTGGTTTGCCATGCCTTAACTGGAAATCATTTAACGTATGGAACCAATGAACAGCCAGGTTGGTGGCGTGAAATTATCGATGGTGGTTATATGCCAATTCATGATTATCAATTCCTAACGTTTAATGTGATAGGAAGCCCATTTGGCTCTAGCTCACATCTTACAGACCAACATTTTCCTAAGAAATTGACTTTAAGAGATGTTACCAAAGCAATAGAATTAGGAATTCAAGCATTAGGTTTTAACAAGATTAACATATTAATTGGTGGAAGTCTTGGCGGGATGCAAGTGATGGAATTACTATATAATCGGCGATTTGTTGTTGATAAAGCAGTAATTTTAGCAGCCACCGATAAGACATCATCATACAGTCGTGCATTTAATGAGATTGCTCGTCAAGCCATTCATATCGGTGGTAAAGAAGGTTTGAGTATTGCAAGACAATTAGGATTTTTAACATATCGTTCATCTAAAAGTTATGATGAACGCTTTACTCCTGATGAGGTAGTCAATTATCAACGTTACCAAGGTGATAAATTTAAAGAACATTATGATTTGGATTGCTATTTAACTATGTTAGATGTCTTAGACAGTCATAACGTTGACCGTGGTAGAACAGATGTTGATGAAGTATATCAAGCTTTAGATACTAAAGTACTGACAATGGGATTTATCGATGATTTACTATATCCAGATGACCTGGTACAGCAATTAGGCGCACGCTTTAAATATCACCGTCATTTCTTTGTTCCAGATAATGTTGGACATGATGGCTTTTTGCTTAATTTTAATAATTGGGCACCTAATTTATATCATTTTTTAAAGGTATCAACATTTAAACGTAAATGAAGTGACAATCATGGATATTGAGGTAAGACATACGACTGTGTAAAATGTCTAAAGATAAGCTAATTTAGACATTTAAATGAAAGTTACTATGCCAATAAGTCCTTTATTTGTTTTAATATGCTACACGGGTTAAAATAGTGCTTATAGTTAAATTTAGTATAGGAGTGGCGAAGTTGTTTTCAAAAATAGAACCTAAAGCTACTATTATCGGTACGCTTGCATTAATTGTAGTCGCTTTAGTCACATATATATTACCAGAAGTGGGTTGGCTGTTATGTTTATTTGCAACCATTCCTGGAATTATTCTCTGGAATAAGTCAATACCATCATTTGGTTTGGCTACAATTGTGACTTTGGTTATTGCAGTATTATTCGGCAATAAAATCGTATTAAGTGCCATGATATTAGTACTTATCTCAAGTATTGTCATCGGACAATTACTTAAAGAACGTGCATCTAAAGAACAGATTCTTTACATAGCGACGACGGTCGCCAGCACAATAACTATTATTGGTTTTATGTTATTACAAGTGTTTGGTCATATTCCCAAGGCACAAGTATTAGTTCGAACAGCAGTAAAACCACTAGAAGATTTATTGGATCAAGCGTATGTTCAAAGTGGCATGAAAGCAGAATATGAACAAACATTAAGTTTTATCATTAAACAATTGTCTATTCAGCTTCCAAGTTATATGATAATAGCAATATTTATCCTTATTTTAATCAATTTGCTTGTCACATTCCCAATTCTTAGAAAGTTTAAAATAGCAACACCAATATTCAAACCATTATTCGCATGGCAGTTTAAACGTTCAGTCTTATGGTTATATGTTATTGATTTAATATGTGTAATGTTTGCAACACAACCGAGTATCTTCCAAAGTATCGTTATAAACTTACAGATTATGTTATCATTATTGATGTACATCCAAGGATTAAGCGTGATTCATTTCTTCGGAAAAGCAAAACGCATGCCAGACGTAGTAACAATAATATTAATGGTAATTGGGACAATTATTTCGCCAGTAACGCATATTGTTGCACTTATAGGGGTGCTTGATTTAGGAATTAACTTAAAACAGATAATAAAAAAAAGATACTAAAAAGCGAATAGAGGTGGAAAAATGAACCGACAATCCACAAAAAAAGCTTTGTTTGTTCCGTACATTTTAATGGTTCTAACGGCGATAGCCCTTGTTATATTGGGGTTTATCTTTAAACCACTTGTTGCAGGGATAGCGGCAGCGATTCTCTTTGTAATTATCGTTATCAGTGCGGTATTAGCTCGACAAGCAATGATAAAAATGGATAACTATGTGGATGATTTAAGTGGCCATATCTCAGCAGGAAGTAATAGGGCAATTAAACGTTTGCCAATAGGAATGGTCGTTTTAGATGCGGATGATCATATTGAATGGATCAATCAGTTTATGTCAGATCATTTAGAATCAAACGTAATTTCTGAACCTATTAATGAGGTTTTCCCCAATATTTTAAAGCAATTGGAAAAGATTCAAGAAGTAGAAATTGAAAATAATAATTATCATTATCACGTGCGCTATAGTGAAGATGATCATTGTCTTTATTTCTTTGATATTACCGATGAGGTGCATACAAATAAGTTGTATGAAGACTCTAAGCCAATTATAGCAACGTTATTTTTAGATAATTATGATGAAATAACACAGAATATGAACGATACGCAACGTTCAGAAATCAACTCAATGGTAACACGTGTTATCAGTCGTTGGGCTTCTGAATATAATATTTATTTTAAACGCTATAGTTCAGATCAATTCGTAGCTTATCTTAATCAAAAGATTTTAGCTGAAATTGAGAAGTCTAACTTTGAAATTTTAAGTCAGTTGCGAGAAAAAAGTGTTGGTTATCGCGCCCAACTTACACTAAGCATTGGTGTTGGAGAAGGCACAGAAAATCTTATAGATTTGGGTGAATTATCACAATCAGGTCTTGATCTTGCTTTAGGTCGAGGCGGAGACCAAGTTGCGATTAAAAGTATGAATGGTAATGTACGTTTCTATGGCGGTAAGACTGACCCAATGGAAAAACGTACGCGTGTGAGAGCGCGTGTTATATCTCATGCTTTGAAAGATATTTTAACAGAAGGCGACAAAGTAATTATTATGGGACATAAGCGTCCAGATTTAGATGCTATCGGAGCTGCAATTGGTGTTTCTCGCTTTGCACTAATGAATAACTTAGAAGCCTATGTTGTGTTAAATGAAGAGGATATTGACCCAACTTTACGCCGTGTGATGAATGAAATTGATAAAAAGCCAGAACTAAAAGAGCGCTTTGTTACATCAGATGAAGCTTGGGATATGATGACTTCTAAAACGACAGTCGTCATTGTCGATACGCACAAACCAGAAATGGTATTAGACGAAAATATTTTAAATAAAGCTAATCGTAAAGTCGTTATTGACCACCATAGACGAGGTGAAAGCTTTATTTCAAACCCGTTATTAATTTACATGGAACCTTATGCAAGTTCAACAGCTGAACTTGTTACAGAATTATTAGAGTATCAACCGACAGAACAGCGTTTAACACGCTTAGAATCAACAGTTATGTATGCAGGAATTATCGTTGATACGCGTAATTTTACATTAAGAACAGGTTCTAGAACTTTTGATGCTGCAAGTTACTTACGTGCACATGGTGCTGATACGATATTGACTCAGCATTTCTTAAAAGATGATGTCGATACGTATATTAATCGTTCTGAACTGATTCAAACTGTAGTAGTGCAAGATAATGGCATTGCTATTGCACATGGTTCAGATGATAAAATTTACCATCCCGTGACTGTTGCACAAGCAGCAGATGAGCTGTTAAGTTTAGAAGGTATTGAAGCGTCATATGTTGTCGCAAAAAGAGAAGATAATTTAATTGGTATTTCTGCTCGTTCGTTAGGCTCAATTAATGTACAATTAACTATGGAAGCATTAGGTGGCGGTGGCCATCTTACCAATGCAGCAACGCAAATTAAAGATGTAACCATTGATGAAGCAATCGAACAATTACAACAAGCAATTACAGAACAAATCAGTAGGAGTGAAGATGCATGAAAGTAATTTTTACACAAGATGTTAAAGGTAAAGGCAAAAAAGGAGAAGTTAAAGACGTACCAGTAGGATATGCGAATAACTTTTTACTAAAAAATAAATATGCCGTAGAAGCAACTCCTGGCAATTTAAAACAATTAGAACAACAAAATAAACGTGCAGCAGCAGATAGACAACAAGAAATTGATGAAGCCAAAGCGCTAAAAGCCAAATTAGCTGATATTGAAGTTGAAATCAGTGCTAAAACAGGTGAAGGTGGCAAATTATTTGGTTCTGTAAGCACAAAACAAATTGCTGAAGGTTTAAAAAAACAGCATGATATTAAATTAGATAAACGTAAAATGGACTTACCACAAGGTATTCATGCTTTAGGTTATACGAATGTACCAGTGAAATTAGACAAAGAAGTTGATGGTACAATTCGTGTACATGTAGTAGAACAATAAGACGCTGTTAATTAAGATAAGATTGATATCAAAGAGGTTTAACTTTTTGATTAAGAGGTGTAATCAATAATGGATAGATCATATGAGCAAAATCAAATGCCCCATAATAATGAAGCTGAACAATCTGTCTTAGGTGCGATTATTATTGATCCAGAATTGTTAAGTTCGACTCAGGAGGTATTGCTTCCTGAGTCATTTTATAGAGGCGCCCATCAACATATCTTCCGTGCAATGATGCATTTAAATGAAGATACTAAAGAAATTGATGTCGTTACACTTATGGATCAACTTACAAATGATGGTACATTAAGTGAAGCGGGTGGTCCGCAATATTTAGCTGAGCTTTCTAATAACGTACCCACGACACGTAACATTCAATACTATACTGACATTGTGGCGAAGCATGCTTTAAAGCGGAAGCTCATTCAAACGGCAGATAGTATTGCTAATGACGGATATAATGATGAATTAGAATTAGATGCTATTTTAAGTGATGCAGAAAGACGTATCTTAGAATTATCATCAACACGCGATAGTGAAGGATTTAAAGATATTAGAGATATTTTAGGTCAAGTTTATGAAACAGCAGAAGAACTTGACCAAAATAGCGGTCAAACGCCTGGGATACCAACAGGCTATCGTGACTTAGACCAAATGACAGCTGGCTTTAATCGTAATGATTTGATTATTATTGCAGCTAGACCATCAGTAGGTAAGACTGCCTTCGCACTTAATATTGCTCAAAAAGTAGCGGTTCACGAGGATAATTATACAGTAGGTATCTTTTCTTTAGAGATGGGGGCAGACCAACTTGCTACGCGTATGATATGTAGCTCAGGCAACGTAGATTCTAACCGTTTAAGAACAGGGACGATGACTGAAGAAGATTGGAATCGCTTTACCATTGCGGTAGGTAAATTATCACGTACGAAAATATTTATCGATGACACGCCAGGTATTCGTATTACAGATATCCGTTCTAAATGTCGTCGCTTAAAGCAAGAACATGGTTTAGATATGATTATGATTGACTACTTGCAATTAATACAAGGGAGCGGTTCACGCTTATCTGATAATCGTCAGCAAGAGGTTTCAGAAATTTCTCGAACACTAAAAGCAATCGCTAGAGAATTAGAATGTCCTGTTATTGCGTTAAGTCAGCTATCTCGTGGTGTTGAACAACGACAAGATAAACGACCAATGATGAGTGACATCCGTGAATCAGGTTCTATAGAACAAGATGCTGATATTGTTGCATTTTTATATCGTGATGATTATTATAATCGTGGCGATGGTGAAGAAGATGAAGATGGTGGCAATTTCGAACCACAAACAAATGATGATAATGGTGAAATCGAAATTATTATAGCTAAGCAACGTAACGGCCCAACCGGTACCGTCAAACTTCACTTTATGAAGCAATATAATAAATTTACCGATATTGATTATGCACATGCTGAAATGTAAGAAAAGAATATTTTTATTTCCGTACGTTTAATTTTGCTTAATTTTAAATGTACGGTTTTTATTTTGTTTTAACATATTTTTTAACAGCTAAGTATGTATCTTAGAAATTTGTAAAAATACCTTTAAACCTTGATATTAAAGTGTTTTCGAAGTGGATAGACATCAAAATTCTAAAATAATAATGTGAAAAACACTATAAAATTAATGTTCGATTTTTATTTGCAATATCAGATTGTTATTGATAGAATATCTAGTGGTTAATCGAGAAAACTTGGAGGTGCTCTTATGTCATCAATCGTAGTAGTTGGGACACAATGGGGAGACGAAGGTAAAGGTAAAATCACGGATTTTTTAGCGGAACAGGCAGATGTTATTGCACGTTTTTCTGGCGGTAATAATGCTGGTCATACCATTCAGTTTGGTGGAGAAACCTATAAATTACATTTAGTACCATCTGGTATTTTTTATAAAGATAAACTTGCTGTAATTGGAAATGGTGTTGTTGTCGATCCTGTAGCTCTGTTAAAAGAGTTAGACGGCTTAAATGAACGTGGTGTATCAACAAGTAACTTACGTATTTCAAACCGCGCACAAGTTATTTTGCCATATCATATTGCTCAAGATGAATTTGAAGAACGTCGTCGAGGAGATAACAAAATAGGTACAACGAAGAAAGGTATTGGTCCTGCGTATGTAGATAAAGTACAACGTATCGGTATCCGCATGGCAGATTTATTAGAAAAAGAGACATTTGAAAGACGTTTAAAAGAAAATATTGAATATAAAGACGCATATTTCAAAGGTATGTTCAATGAATCTTGCCCAACTTTTGATGACATTTTTGAAGAATATTATGCAGCTGGTCAACGTTTAAAAGACTTTGTAACGGACACAGCGAAAATCTTAGATGATGCATTTGTTGCTGAAGAAAAAGTCTTATTTGAAGGTGCTCAAGGTGTTATGTTAGATATTGATCATGGTACATATCCTTTCGTCACATCAAGCAATCCTGTAGCCGGCAATGTCACTGTTGGTACAGGTGTAGGTCCAACCTTCGTTTCTAAAGTAATTGGTGTATGTAAAGCATACACATCTCGCGTAGGCGATGGTCCTTTCCCAACTGAACTATTTGATGAAGATGGGCACCATATTAGAGAGGTTGGTCGTGAATATGGTACGACGACAGGACGTCCACGTCGCGTGGGTTGGTTTGATTCAGTCGTGCTACGTCACTCACGTCGTGTTAGTGGTATTACAGACTTATCTATTAACTCTATTGATGTACTAACAGGTTTAGATACGGTAAAAATTTGTACAGCTTATGAGTTAGATGGAGAAGAAATTACAGAGTATCCAGCTAACCTTGATCAATTAAAACGTTGTAAACCAATATTTGAAGAATTACCTGGTTGGACAGAAGATATTACAGGCTGTCGTTCATTAGAAGCGTTGCCTGATAATGCACGTCGCTATTTAGAACGTATTTCAGAATTATGCGGCGTTCATATTTCAATTTTTTCAGTAGGTCCAGACCGTGAACAAACGAACTTATTAGAAAAATTATGGTAAAAAGATAAATGCATGCATATGGGGGAACGGGACAGAATGCATTATGAATTCGTAGGTCCCGTCCCGGCAAGGTTGACTAGGATTGAAAAAAGCTTGTATTAAGCGTACTTTCATTCCAGTTAACTACTGCCAATATATCGTTCATAGCCTAATATATAATGATGTTCCAAACTGTTGCTGACAATTAGGAACGTGCAGTAAAATTTTACTGCGCGTTCTTTTACTATATTATATGGTAAAAATGGAATATGCTGCTGTTGATTTAATTTATTAAAAAAACATTAATATGCTGTAAAAATGTCTTGTATTTAAAATATTAGCTATGCTATAATCTATCTTGTGCTTAAGAACGGCTCCTTGGTCAAGCGGTTAAGACACCGCCCTT
>NZ_KV840185.1:141033-171790 GCF_001839145.1 Staphylococcus sp. HMSC62D11
CAGGAGATCGCGGGTTCGATTCCCGTCGAGACCGTATTGCTTACCCAATAGGGTAGGCATTTTTTTATGCTTTTATATAAAAGTAGTTGTGTCACGCATGGTTAATACTACAATAGCATGTTGCAATAAAAACTTAATATTTTAAATGATATGGATAAGAAATCCCGCAATGAATACCCATTGTTATAACATCATTTTGTAATATTTAATTGGATTTTTAAAAATCGGCTAAATTCAAAAGATAGAATAGACTAACTTATTTGTAAATTAGGCATAGAGTGGTAAACTTATAAAAAATATTATTCTATAATTTTACTTATGAAAATAGAATTCGCAGTATATTAATGGTAAATTATATAGTAGATACTTGTGTAGATAGGAACGATTGTTGGATATTTCTACACAGAAGATTTATTTTATATAAGTAAAGAACTTTTTAATAGAACAGATGTGAAGAACTACAATTTTAGAAATGAGGTTTTTAGATATGGCAAGAAAAGTTGTTGTAGTTGATGATGAAAAACCAATTGCTGATATTTTAGAATTTAATCTAAAAAAAGAAGGATACGATGTTTATTGTGCCTATGATGGTAACGATGCCGTTGATTTAATTTATGAGGAAGAACCAGACATTGTGTTATTAGATATCATGTTACCTGGTCGAGACGGCATGGAAGTCTGCCGTGAAGTACGTAAAAAATTCGAAATGCCAATTATCATGCTAACGGCAAAAGACTCTGAAATTGATAAAGTATTAGGCCTTGAATTAGGTGCTGACGATTACGTCACAAAACCTTTCAGTACACGTGAATTAATTGCTCGAGTTAAAGCTAATTTACGTCGTCATTATTCACAACCTGCCCAAGAAGTGAATAACGCATCAAACGAAATCACAATTAAAGATATTGTGATTTATCCAGACGCATATTCTATTAAAAAACGCGGTGAAGATATTGAATTAACACATCGTGAATTTGAGTTGTTCCATTACTTATCTAAGCATATGGGTCAAGTGATGACACGTGAGCACTTGCTTCAAACTGTTTGGGGCTATGACTATTTTGGAGATGTACGTACGGTTGACGTAACAATTCGTCGTTTACGCGAAAAAATCGAAGACGATCCATCACATCCAGAATATATCGTAACTAGAAGAGGCGTTGGATATTTCCTCCAACAACATGATTAGAGGAGTCTTTGCATGAAGTGGCTGAAACAATTACAATCCCTTCACACTAAATTGGTTGTTGTATATGTTCTTTTGATTATTATTGGAATGCAAATTATCGGTTTGTATTTTACAAATAGTTTAGAAAAGGAACTGACAGATAATTTTAGAAAGAATATTAAACAATATGCAACCCAATTAGAAGTCAATATTGAGCGTAGTTATAAAGACGATTCTGTAAATATGCAGAAAGAAGTTCAAAATTTACTTAATGAGTATGCCAACCGTCAAGAAATTGAAGAAATTCGCTTTATTGATAAAGATCAAATTATTATGGCAACGGCACGTTTGTCATCACATAATATGATTAATCAAAAGGTCAATGATAGTTCCGTTCAAAAGGCCATTTCACTTGGACAGTCTAATAGTCATAATGTGCTAAAAGACTATGGCAATGGTAAGGAACGAATCTGGGTATATAATCTTCCCGTGAAAAATGGTAAAGATACCGTGGGCGATATTTATATCGAAGCAAATATCAATGATGTGTACAATCAATTAAACAATATTAACCAAATATTTATTATAGGTACGGCGATTTCACTCTTTATTACGGTGATACTCGGTTTCTTTATTGCGCGAACCATTACTCGACCAATTACCGATATGCGTAATCAGACGGTTGAGATGTCTAAAGGTAACTATACACAACGCGTGAAGATTTATGGAAACGATGAAATCGGGGAATTAGCATTAGCGTTTAACAATTTATCTAAACGTGTACAAGAAGCCCAAGCGAATACAGAAAGTGAAAAGCGTCGTCTTGATTCCGTCATCACACATATGAGCGATGGTATTATCGCAACGGATAGACGTGGCCGTGTTCGGATTATCAACGATATGGCGCTTAAAATGCTTGGCATGGCTAAAGAAGATTTAATCGGTTATTATATGTTAAGCGTGTTAAATTTAGAACAAGAATTTTCATTAGATGAAATTCAAGAGAACAATGATAGTTTCTTATTGGATATAAATGAAGAAGAAGGCATTATTGCCCGGGTTAACTTTAGTACAATTGTGCAAGAAACAGGCTTTGTGACTGGTTATATTGCGGTGTTGCATGACGTTACAGAGCAACAACAAGTCGAACGTGAGCGCCGAGAGTTTGTTGCCAATGTTTCACATGAATTACGGACACCATTAACATCAATGAATAGCTATATTGAAGCGTTAGAAAGTGGCGCATGGAAAGATGGCGCACTCGCACCACAATTCTTATCGGTTACACGTGAAGAAACCGAAAGAATGATTCGTTTAGTTAATGACTTACTGCAATTATCTAAAATGGACAACGAGTCCGATCAAATTAATAAAGAAATTGTCGACTTCAATATGTTTATCAATAAAATTATTAATCGCCATGAAATGTCGGCCAAAGATACAACCTTTGTGCGAGAAATTCCTAATGAAACCATCTTTGCGGAAATTGATCCAGACAAGATGACACAGGTATTCGATAACGTAATTACAAATGCTATGAAATATTCTCGCGGTGATAAACGTGTTGAGTTTCACGTGAAACAAAATGCTTTATATAATCGTATGACCATTCGTATTAAAGATAATGGTATCGGTATTCCAATTAATAAAGTTGAAAAAATCTTTGACCGCTTTTACCGTGTCGATAAAGCACGTACGCGTAAAATGGGTGGTACTGGACTAGGTTTAGCTATCTCTAAAGAAATTGTCGAGGCACATCATGGTCGCATTTGGGCAAATAGTGTCGAAGGGCAAGGCACATCAATCTTTATTACACTTCCATGTGAAGTGATTGATGATGGTGATTGGGATGAGTAATAGAGAGAATATCAAATCAATTATTTTAATTCTACTAGTACTTATGAGTGTGGTATTAACCTATATGATTTGGAATTTCACTCCAGATTTAACACATTTAGACAGCACGGATAGTAAAAAAGTAAGTTCAAAGAGTATTGGAAAACCTATGTCAGCGAAAGAAGAAACGGTAATCTCGCCATTTCAAATTATCCGTAAAAGGGGCGATGATGTAAAAGGTATCGAAGGTTCAAAGGCCAATATATTACAAATGGTTGAGCCATTAAAAAAACACAAAGTTAAAAAGGTAGAAAAGTTACATCACGACTATAATTTAACCATTCCCGAGTTAACTAACCATTATGCAGTGCTTGATTTTACATATGACCTTCCATTGAATGTCTATTTAGGACAGGTACTCGATATTAGCGCTAAAATTCCTAAAAACTTTAACTTCAATCGTATATTAATTGATAAAGATCCATATGACCGTCTCGTGTTGTATGCGATTAGTAAAGATCGCCATGATGCTATCAAATTAACAATGGATGCTAAAGCAGAGTCATTTATAAAATCGTTGGATCAACTTGAAAAAGGAATGACCAATTACTCAGAAATTATTACTAATAAAAATACGATTGATAAAGCAACACATGTGTTTGCACCGAAGAAACCCAAAGAAATGATGTCATATCGCATGGTATTCGATACCATTAATGTAGAGGTGATGAATGCAATTCTTTTTGATGATTCTGTCATTGTACGAAGCGGTCGAGGCGGCGCAACAACCTATAACAACAATACGGGAGTTGCCAATTACAACAACGACAGTGAAAAGTATCATTATCGTAATCTCTCAGAAGACGAATCCAGCTCTAGCGATATGGAAACAACGATACCAAGTACCTTTGACTATATAAATAGTCATGGTGGCTTTGTCAATGATGATTATCGTCTGTTCAGCACAGATAATCATAATGGCCAACTGACATATCAAATGTTCTTAAATGGCCACCCAACCTTTAGTAAACAGCATCTAAATCAAATTCAAGTCACATGGGGAGATAAAGGTATTTATGATTACCAACGTGCCTTATTACGCTCTAGCGTTCCGTTAGAAGGTAAGACCTGTAAATTGCCAAGCGTAGAAAGCGTTCGTTCCTCATTGGCTAATGATCCTAATGTAGATTTTGAAAAAGTAACCAATATCACAGTAGGTTACAAAGAAAATGACAAGCCAGAACAAAATGATATTGAAATACAGCGCAATAGTGAATTTATGCCTAAATGGTATATTGAATATGATGGCGAGTGGTATGCCTATGAGAATGGGAGGCTTGAATAAATGAACTGGAAACTAACAAAGACACTGTTTATTTTCGTATTTATTCTAGTGAACATTTCGCTTATCGTCATCTATATTAATAAAGTTACACAATCTCAAATTAATGATTCCGAAAATGAGAATCAAGTCAATTTTCAACAAGAAGAGATTAAAATTTCTAAAGACATTTTGGATAAAGATGTTAAAGGAATTAAAATGCAGATGATTACAGCAAGTTCTAAAGACTTCACAAGTTATGCTAAAGCACATTCTTCACTAAAAGCCGAAAAATCAGGCAAAATGTTAAAAGGTAACATAGATTCAACCGTAAATGTGAGCGATAGTAACTTTAGTGATTTGAAAAAGTACTTAATGGAACATATTTATAATGGAAAACTCTATCAGTTAGGTGGGGTAAATAATAATAGCGTTACGTATGAACAAACGTATCAAGATTATCCTATTATGAATAATAGTAAAGCCGAATTAAAGTTCTCAATCGATGGTGGCAAAGCAAAAGCATATGAACAAACCATTATGGATAAAATCGAACCTGCAAAAAGTGATAACAATGATAAAAAGCAAATCATAACACCACGTAAAGCAGTTGAAACACTATACTTTAATCGCTATTTAAAAGAAAATGACGAAGTTATTGATGCACGTCTTGGTTATTATTCTGTCGTGAGAGAAACAAATGTGCAGTTGCTGCAACCTAACTGGGAAATCAAAGTCAAACATAAAAATAAAGATACCGTGAAGACATATTATGTAGAAGCCACTTCAGATAACCCTAAAGTCATCGATCATTAAACACGCATCGCAGGTTGGGGTGGCCTGAAGCTGTCCCCTAAGAAAGCGAGCCAACAATACGATAAACAAAGAAGCCAGTAAATGCATTTACAAAAACGCATTTACTGGCTAAATTTTTTAAAGGATTTACATCCCAGACAGTAGCAACATGTAATTGATGAAACGAGAAATTAGTATGTTCCTTTAAAATCAATATCCAACTTATAAGGTTGCTTACCAATAATAAAGCGGCAAATATAGAATTCACGTAAAATAATACCAATGCCAATACAAATACCTAGCGTTCCAACAACAGAAAAGATGATAAAAATAATACTTGTATTAATAAAAATAGACGTATACTCATATACATATTCTAATACAATCGGATGTAAGAGATAGATAAAGAAAGAGAATGAGTTAATTAAATTAATAACACCAAACATAAAGTATTTATAATGAATACATAAGCTCAATAATAGTAAAAACATACTCATATGATATAACATTAACGATTCACTATAGCTGGTAACATTCCAGTAATCGTGCTTTCCAAATAAAAAGACAAACATTAAATACGAACCAACAGCTAAGGTTAATATAATAAAAGGAAAATCATGTAAAAATGCGATAATTTTATGATAGTTATAACCAATATAGCCACCTAAGAAGAAGAAAAATATCCATCCTAAAATAAAGGTATTATCACTTAAAGGATAAATTTTATGTACAAATGTCTCAAATTGGTGGTTATGATGTAAATAGTATAGAAAGAAATACTGTACAAAAAATGAGCCAATTAATAATAATTTACTATTAAAAATTTTAGGTGTTATTTTGTAGATAAGATAGCTTAAGATAAAATATTGAATAATAATTAGAATAAAATAGCCATACCAATAACCTAATACAACATTTTGCCAAAACTGATGCCAGAATGGATCACCTAATTTACGCGATTCACTGTAACAATAGAAACAACCGACACATAAATAAGGCAAAATAATGTATTTAAAACGTGACGTTAAATAGGTGATGCGTAATGAAGCATAATTTAATGTTGTTAACAGTTGTGACAAGATAATAAAGCAAGGCGTGCCAAAGATAAAAATATTTTGAGCATAATAGATGACTTTTAATTGTCTAAGATCATCGCCATCAATACCTCGCATATATTGTGTTAATGTATGTGTGATAATAATGATAATACACAACATTGCTCTTAAATAAATAAGTTCTTTCCTTTTTTTATTTTTAACGGCCATCAGCAAAACCATCCCATTTTTTAATTAATTTATTAAACGCATCTTCATTCATTAAGACACGAGGAATACGATAGTTGTTTTCACTAGGTTTAACAGCTTTATCTTCGAGTGTATAGCCATAGCGAATACCTTCTTTTTTAAGTACTTTTATATTTTGATTGCTTACTTCACCATAAGGATAAGCAATAGAATCATTATTTTTATGAAACTGTTTATGAATGAAAAGATTACTTTTGACAATATCATCTTTTAACTTGTCATCAGGTGTACTTGTCATGATGGCTTTTCTGTCTTTAGTCAGTGAATGTAAATTATCCGTATGTGAACTAAAGGTCCAATATTTAGAATGATTTAATATTTTTAAAGTACTTAAATCACTAAGATTTAAATTATGAAAATTTTCATTGCCAATTTGACCAGTAATTATAAATCCTGTAACAGGTATTTTATATTTTTCAATAATTGGATTTGCATTATCATAGACGGATTGTTCCATGTCATCAAAGCTAATCCAGACACTTTTAGGTGGGAATTTACCTTTTTCTTTATAATGTTGAAATTCTTTTTCTGTTAAAAAATGTGCCCCATGAGCTTTAAGCCATTTAATTTCAGCCTCAAACGCTTCTTTACTAATACTATAATTTTTAATTTCTTTACTGTTAGATAAGGTAAAAAGGGTGTTTTTAAACCAATTATCATCTCGGATACGATGATAATTGAGTGCTAATGCACTATTACCTTTGACGTTAAGCGTTTTTTCTTTGCTTTTTGCACTAGAAATGGTATGTGTTTGAAAGATACATAAGATTGTTAACAACGTTAAAATGCTACATAATTTAAAAAACTTTGCCATGATTAATACCTTCTTTTTTATATATTATTTTTCTGCTAATTAAACAAAGTGAGAAGATAATAATGTCAATGATGATAAATTTAAGTAAGGTAAAAAAGATGTCACTCATCGTAACTGCTTCAACGTTTAATAACGTTCTTATGATTAACACGATGTCAATATTAAACGTGAAGAGTGAACCAATAACTAAAATGCAAGCAATCATAAAATAGAGCCAAAATATTAAACTAATAATAAATGTAATTATTTCACGTAATGCATGGCAAAAAGCATGGATTACTAATTTTTTCCTCTGTCTGGACTTGTCCATGTCGCAAACGCTCCTTTTTTACGTCTTAATGCTTTTGGAAAGGCAGAAATAGCGACCAAAGCATTTAACAGCCAATATATTGTTGAATACCAACTTAAGTAAAATATGGTTAAAAGATTAATTTTTTCATAGCGACTATCCACGAATAGCGCAATAACAAATTGTACAGTATTGATAAAAGTCAAAAGTAGCGCTGACAGGATTAATAAAGAAAATTGATAATTTAAGAAATAATAATCTAAAAAATTAGCGTTAATGATATCGATAATTAAAAGAATCACAACGCAATGAACCCAAAGCAATGAAAAGATTTGTTCAAATATCAGCATATACGTTGCTGGATTAAGTGTTTTGATACCTTGTTTGAAGTCCCGAATCAGAACTTCTTGCCCACCTTGTGCCCATCGAAGACGTTGTTTCCATAAGCCAGGTATCGTCTCAGGAACAAGCATTCGACATAATGCGCGGGGTTCATATTTAATGTGTAAGTTGGCAAGATGAAATTTCCAAGAAATCGCAATGTCTTCTGTAATCATATCGATATCCCACTTACCTACTTGTTCAATCGCACGCTTTCTGAATAGTGTGAAAACTCCTGATATAGTATTGACCTTGCCAGTTAAAGATTGGGCACGTTTAATACTGCCAACCATGCTAGCATACTCAATTGTTTGAATTTTACCTAGAATAGACTTCTTATTTCTAATACGAGGATTGCCAGTTACCGCAGCCAATTTCGGATTATCAATAAAATGTTCTAACATGAAATAAGGTGCGTCATCATCAATTAAGGTATCTGCATCAATGCCCATCACTAAATCATATTGTGCATAGTTCAAACCTTGATTTAAGGCGTTTGCTTTTCCTTGGTTTTTTTCTAAATCAACAAAAGTGAAATCTAATGTTTTTTGCAGCTTGTAAATAACTTCAGCAGAATTGTCAGAGCTCCCATCATTAATCACAATAATTTGTTTATTTGGAAACTCTAACGATAACAAATTCGAAATCGTGTCTTCAATCGTCTCTTCCTCGTTAAAACAAGGAATTAAAAAGGAAATACCTTGATCACCGATGTCTTTATTTGGCTTCCTTTTAAGCCAAATTTCTGAAAAGAGCATATAAATAACCGTTCCTACTATCCAAAACATTGACATGAAAAGTGGATAGAGAATTAACAAATTTAAATATTTCATTTTCGCCCTCCATCAAAAATGTATTGTGCATTGATGATGATAAGGTAAAAATTTAGGTATTGCAACACTTTTTTAATTTATAAAAAAGACATATAAAAATAATTTTGTTTGTAAAAAATCTACAAATGAACTCACTAAATTCAAATAAAAATTTTATCTGTAAGAAAAATCAATATGTGTTTCTTTTCTTCTAGCAAAAACAATTATCGTGAAGAAAATCTTTTTTGCTGAAAAAAATTAACCTTAAGGAGTTAGGAATTAAAATAAATGCGAATAAACTTATATACATACTCGATTAAATTGGTCTGTTTTAAATCTGAAGCAAATTCTCCCCAAAATGTAAGATATTCACCATTAATATAACTATTGAAATGCGGGTCTTTACGCATATTAGCTGTATTAAAATCTGTTAAACGTGTGTCGGCAATATCAGCTTTCTGCTTAGCTAACGAATGTGTGCTTTGCTGTGCTCTAGGAAAGACGTAGTAAACAGAACGATTAAAATTTTCGACCATAAAGTGGTTAGTGAAAAAGTCAGTTGGCGATGGTGACTGTTTGGATGGTTGATGCCAATACATAATAATAATGCTGTGATTTAAATTTTTGAGCCCTTCGTGTGTCAAAGAATCATTCCACATCTTAGGCGTATAATGCTTTGCTTGGACAGTGTCTGCAAGCTGATTCATGTATGAAACAAAATCACGTTGATGTGCGCCTCCACCAGGCACCTCATCTCCACCGATAACCATTTTTAAATTGTCTTTATATGGCGTTTGATAGAAAATATCAGCAACTTCATTGATTAACTGATGAGATACATCAAGCGCTGCCTGATTTTGTTGAAAATCAAGCATTGTATTATCATAGCTAGAAACAACCTGTCGATATTGGGAGGGATGATGTTTATGGAGTAACGTCAGCATGGCTTTTGAATGTGCAGGGAAGTCTAATTCAGGAATAAGCTGGACATGGTGTTTATTGGCATATTGAACAAGCTCACGCAATTCTGCCTTTGTGAGGTAATAGTGATTTGAATGGGTAGACGTTTGACCTAAGACCTTTGAGTAAATACTATAATTGTCATTGTCAGCAAGGTGTAATTGTAGATAACACCCATTGACACGGCTAAGCTCGCCGATGATTTTCTTAATGCTATCTTTAGTATAATGCGTCCGTGCAATATCAATAGAAATACCCTTTTCAATATCAGCTTGCTTACTATGCTTAGGAAAGAAAGTGAATACAATAAGTAATAAAATAACAATAATGGCACTAAGCTTTTTCATAATTGCCCCTCTTTTATTTTTAATATGGTGCATAAGTAATTAGTAATAGAGCAATAACAATTGTTTAAGATAATAAAATAAAAGTTTACATTTTTCAATATATAGTAATTTTCCAACTATGTCTCACAAGGCTTATTTATAGTTTATGAAGTACAAAACAAACGGCATAATCCAATAAGGGAAGACTTACAGTATAGAGAAGGAACTGTGAAGGTAGTATAAAATCTAGCACAATAAGTAAAACAAAATATATACGATGCAACTATTGATAGAAGAAGTACGCATGAACGATAAAAAGGTGATAACATATGAGGTATTTTCTAGATATATAAGCTTACATACAGAAACTTAAAATAAAAATATGCGCGCTATTTTAAATCTGTGTATTGGCACATTGTTCTTATAATTGGTATAGTAATATACAAAGATATTTTAGAGGACGGAATACGATGATGTGCTTGTGATACAGCGTGATAACATATCATTGATAATAACGGTCACTGATGTATAACGTGTGGATGGTTGATTTACATAGGAGGACCTCTAAGGGGAGTGTAAATAATAACACACAGCATGACAGATAGTAGGAAGGATGAGTGACGTGATACGTATGAGCGTCTTAGCTAGCGGCAGTACTGGTAATGCTACTTATGTAGAAAGTGAAAAAGGCAGCTTATTAGTTGATGTCGGTTTAACAGGTAAGAAAATGGAAAATCTGTTTAGCCAAATCGACAGAAATATAAGCGATTTAAACGGCATACTCGTGACACATGAGCATAGTGATCATATTAAAGGATTAGGAGTCTTAGCACGTAAGTATCATTTGCCAATTTATGCGAATGAAAAGACATGGAAAATGATTGAAAAGAAAGATAACAAAATACCGATGGAACAAAAATTTATATTCAATCCATATGAAACGAAGTCAATCGCAGGCTTTGATATTGAATCATTTAACGTTTCACATGATGCGATTGATCCACAATTTTACATTTTTCATAATAATTATAAGAAATTTACAATGATTACGGATACAGGATATATTTCAGACCGCATGAAAGGCATGATACATGGTAGTGACGTCTTTATGTTTGAAAGTAACCACGATGTAGATATGTTGCGCATGTGTCGATATCCATGGAAGACAAAGCAACGTATCCTCAGTGATATGGGGCATGTGTCTAACGAAGATGCAGGACACGCAATGACAGATGTAATCACAGGAAACACAAAGCGCATTTATTTATCGCACTTATCTCAAGATAATAATATGAAAGATTTAGCACGTATGAGTGTCGGTCAAGTATTGAATGAACATGACATTGATACACAAAAAGAAGTGTTATTATGTGATACGGATAAAGCACAAGCAACACCTATTTATACACTATAGTTTCAAATGCTATTTTAATGAGCAGGATAACAAAGTCTTAAAATGACAGACTTAATCCTGCTCTTTTTATTTGTAATTAATTAAGTAGAAGGGCAGTCTAAGAAATGAATAATTGAAACGCTGCCATTTAACACATAATATATGTGTATAACTATGTAAGACGGTAAGCAAGTTATCCCCAAATTCATGCAAAGTTATCCAGTGTTGTGAACAATACACACAAAAATATACACATTATTCACAGAGTTATCCACATAATCACAAGTTATTAACGCTTTTTACCAAATAAATCACAAAAATAAGGCTTATTTTTATTCATTATTGGTATAATAAGAGGGTATAGTGTTGATAAGTGAATAACTTGTGGATAACTAGAATAAGTTACTTCATCACGGAGGTTTAATATGAAAATTACAATACTTGCAGTAGGAAAATTAAAAGAAAAATACTGGAAACAGGCTATTGCAGAATACGAAAAACGCCTGAGTGCCTATAGTAAAATAGAACTGATAGAAGTACCAGACGAAAAAGCACCAGAAAATATGAGCAACAAAGAAATAGAACAAGTAAAAGCCAAAGAAGGCCAACGCCTCCTGGCTAAAATTAAGCCTCAAGCAACAGTCATTACATTAGAAATTGCAGGGGAAATGCTGTCATCAGAAGGCTTAGCACAAGAATTACAACAACGTATGACCCAAGGCCAAAGCGACTTCACCTTTGTTATTGGCGGATCAAACGGATTACATAAAGACGTCTTAACACGTAGCAACTACGCACTCTCATTCAGCAAAATGACCTTCCCACACCAAATGATGCGCGTGATTTTAATCGAGCAAGTTTACCGCGCATTTAAAATTATGCGAGGCGAAGCGTATCATAAGTGATGCGGTTTCTTCAGTACCTTTGTAAAGTTTTTTCATGTATGGTAATTGAGAATTACCGTTTTTTGTGTAGCGTAACACAAAAATACAATTTTAGTGTTGATAATAAAGTAAACTAATTAGGTCTTTTGTAATATAATGTTTTTAAAATAAAATATTATATTAAGAAAGAGATATGTTTATAGTGTTTAAGAGTAATTGAGGTTTTCTAATTTTTCAATTATTTATGTATATGCAATAATATGATACTTAAAGAAGATATAGAAAAAGTGGCTCAGATAAATTATATGCAAATTTGGAGGATATTAATGATAAAGCTAATTACTAATTTCTCAAAAAAATCTTTTAAGAATTATAGTATGGAAGAAGAATTAAAATTTAGTGAAATAAATATTATCTATGGAATTAATGGGCGAGGAAAGACATCATTTGCTAGAGGAATTAAAGAAGAAATTGAAAAGAAGCAATATGATAATTTAAGATATTTTTATTCAGATTATATTGATGAACTTCTTTTATTGGAAGATTCAAATAAATTTAAAGGAGTTAAAGCAACATTTGGAGAGAAAGATGTAAAAATTGAGAATGAGATTGCTGAGCGAAATAAAAAAATTATTGAGATTAGTGATACTAAAGAAATGTTAATAGAAAAAAGAAAAAAAGTAAGACAAAAAATCAATGAAATACACAAGTCAAGAAAAGGAAATCTTAATATACCAATAAAATCAGCAAATAAAAGTATTGAAGAAGTTATAGAACTTTATAGAAAAAATTTAGAAGCAGCTAAAAAAATAGAGCCTAATTTAAAGAGATTAAAGAGTTTTTTAGGTGGTGATGAAATTTTAAGAAATAATTATAACCGCATTTTTGAAATTGACATTCCTAATTTAAGAATTGAAGAATATGAAGTTGATAAAATAGTAGAAATATTTCAAAAAGATTACAGTGATATCAAAATTCCTAGCCATGAAGTAGTAGAATGGTTAATTAAAGGTTTAAACTTACATGATATAGAGGATAATATGTGTAAGTTTTGTGGGAATAAATTTGATTATAATAGTATCGATGACAAAGTGAGAATGTATTCATCAAATGAAAAGCAAAATGATTCTAATTATCTTATAGGTATTAAAAAATCAATTGAACGAATATTAAAAAATTATGAGCAGTATATATCGAATATTGAAAAAAATGATTTTTTAATCAAAGAATTAGAAATTAAAATGACAGAAGAAGATTTAAAAGAACCAATAATAGAAATCATCAAAATTTTAAATACAAAAATAGATAATATGGAAAATAAAAGTCTTAAATTTCCTATTGATGTTTACACTACTTTAATGAGCAAATTAATAAAAATCGAGGAAGAGTTTGAAATAAAGAAAAAATCAAAATTAAAAGAGTTAAATACAAAAATAGATAATATAACTACAATAGTTACTGGTTCTATAAGTTTAGAAATACTAGAGAATCAAACGATTAATGAAGAAATTGTTAGTATACAAAAAGAAGAAGAGAAGTGTAGAAAACAAGAACAATTAAATAAAGATATTAAATTAGAAATAAAAAAATTACGTGAAAAACAATCTGATTATAATGATTTTAAAATTTACTTAAATGAAGTATTTGAAAGTATTAATTTACATATTAGATTAGAATCTGATAATGCTACAAATAGTTATTACTTATATCATCCTATAGAAGAAGTTACATTAAATTTAAAAGACATAAGTGAAGGGGAAAAAAATTTATTAGCATTTTTATTCTTTTATTTTGAACTTTTTGAAGATGATAATCAAAAAAATATCAAAAGTAATATTACTACATTAATTATTGATGATCCTATTAATAGTTTTGACGAAGCAAATAGATTTTATGTTTTAGAGCTAATAAAAAAATTAATTAAAAGTAAAGCAAATCAAATGTTTATATTTACTCATTCTTGGAATGATTTTTGTGATATAATCTATGGCTTGAAAGGAAATAGATATAATTTTTATGAAATACATAAAAATTATCAAGGAGTTAGTTTTTTGGAAAAAATAGAAAAAATAGAGAAACCGTATAAAAAGTTATTTCAGGAGATTTATGATTTATCAAAAAAAAATCAACAAGATATAAAAAGCGAAGATTGTTACTACTATCATTCAATTAATAGTATTAGAAGAGTTTTTGAAGAGTTTTTAAGTTTTAAATTAAAAAATAATAGTTTACCTCAGAAATCTAACCAACCGGAAATTGAAGAAGTTTTTAGGATAATGACTCATAAAGAAATGAGTGATACAAAAAAACGGAAATTAGGTGCATTTCTAACAAATATAAATGTATTATCACATCAGCCCTATAGAGCTATAGATGTAATTAATTCTGCAAAGTTTTTGATGAAGTATATTGAAGATGTAGATAAAGTTCATTTTAATGCTATGAAGGATTGACTAGATAACGAGTTCTATCTAATTAATGTATTATGATAACTTAAAATTTCATTTACTGTGAGCAATGGTGAAAATAAAATTAACTAAGCATTAAATTAGAATAGTTGTTCGGAATTATGAATATAATTTTTTTTACTTTGTTTAGTAACTTAGCTTTTATTCAATATATAAGAATTAATTTAGTATATGAACAAAATGTGGTGTTCAATATTTATGATTGAGCAAGCGTTTGATATAGTTGAGTTAAAAAGTATTTTAAGAGGTGTTATTAATGGCGATAATTGGATTTGAAGAAAAGCTATGGCAAGCTGCTGATAAATTAAGAGGAAGTATGGATGCCGCTGAATATAAAAATGTAGCGTTAGGCTTAATCTTTCTTAAATATGTATCGGATTCATTCGAAGAAAAATATGAAGAATTAAAACAAGATCTTTATGCAGATGAAGAAGATCAAGATGAGTATTTAGCAGAAAATATTTTTTGGGTGCCAAAAGAAGCAAGATGGCAATATATAAATGATAATGCTAAGAAACCAGAAATTGGTCAAATTATCGATAAAGCAATGATTGCTATTGAAAAGGAAAATGAATCACTTAAAGGTGTTTTACCTAAAGAATATGCACGACCTGCATTAGATAAAGAAAAATTGGGAGACATAATTGATTTATTTACGTTCAAAGTTGGGGATACAGAGAGTCGTAAACAAGATGTATTAGGTCGAGTTTATGAGTATTTTATTGCTAAATTTGCAAGTGCAGAGGGTAAAAATGCAGGAGAATTCTATACACCATCGTCAATCGTCAAATTACTAGTTGAGATGATCGAACCTTATAAAGGTCGTATTTATGATCCATGTTGCGGTTCAGGTGGTATGTTTGTACAAAGTGAACGATTCGTTGAAAAACATCAAGGCCGTTTAGATGATATTGCGATTTATGGGCAAGAATATAATCCTACCACTTGGAAATTAGCCAAAATGAACTTAGCTATTCGTGGTATTGATAATGACCTAGGCGAAAGAAATGCAGATACATTTCAAAACGATTTACATAAGGGATTAAAAGCAGATTATATCTTAGCAAATCCACCATTTAATGCGAGTGATTGGGGACAAGAACGATTACTTGATGACTATCGTTGGCAATTTGGAATTCCACCAAAAGGTAATGCCAACTATGCATGGATTGAACATATGATTTCAAAATTAGCCCCTAATGGTACAGCAGGGTTCGTATTAGCTAATGGATCGATGTCTACAAGCGGAAAAGATGAATTAGAAATTCGTAAAAATCTTATTAAACAAGATGTAGTCGAATGTATTGTGACATTACCTGGTCAATTATTTTATTCTACCCCAATTCCAGTTTGTCTTTGGTTTATCACTAATAATAAAGGTCAAAATGGTAAAAATGAAAGAGAAAATGAAATTTTATTCATTGATGCGCGTGACATTGGTCACATGGTAACTAGAACATTAAAAGAAATTTCAGATGAAGATATTCAAAAAGTAGCTCAAACTTATCATGCATGGAGAGGCACGAGTGATAAACAATATGAAGATGTCGCTGGTTTTTGCAAAGTAGCTAACTTAGAAGAAGTTAAAAATAATGAATACATTTTAACACCTGGACGTTATGTCGGTCTAGCTGATGTTGAAGAAGATGAAGAGCCATTTGAACAAAAAATGGAACGCATTACTTCTGAATTAAGCGAACAATTTGCCAAATCTAAAGAACTCGAAGACCAAATCCGTAAATCATTGGAGGGATTAGGTTATGGAGTTTAAAAGTT
This sequence comes from Staphylococcus sp. HMSC62D11, assembly GCF_001839145.1. Lineage (NCBI taxonomy): Bacteria > Bacillati > Bacillota > Bacilli > Caryophanales > Staphylococcaceae > Staphylococcus > Staphylococcus sp. HMSC62D11. The sequence continues at coordinate 157,561 of NZ_KV840185.1, forward strand.
ATAAAATCAAAGATATAGGAGATGTAGTGACAGGCTTTACTCCTTCGAAAAAAGAAAAGGACTTATATGGGGTTACATTTCCATTTGTTACACCAAGTGATATATCAGATTCTAAATATGTAGTTACTAAAAGATTTTTAGATAAAAAAGCTATAAGTAAAAAAGAAAAGAAAATATGTCCTAAAAATAGTGTAGGAATTAGCTGTATAGGTTCTGATTTAGGAAAAGCTTTTTTTATACTAGAAGAGAGTTTTACAAATCAACAAATAAATACAGTAACTAATATCAAAGAAAATTTTGATTCAGAATATATATATTATAAATTAAAAACATTAAGAGATTATTTTCATCGCATTGCTGATGGAAGCACCATGCCAATAATTAATAAGTCAAAGTTTGAAAACTTATCATTAGAAATTCCTTTATTAAAAAATCAAAAGAAAATTTCTAGTATTTTATCTTTGTTGGATAATAAAATAGAAAATAATAATAAAATAGTATCAAACCTTGAAGAACTGACACAAACACTATTTAAACGTTGGTTTGTAGATTTTGAATTTCCAGACGAAAATGGTAATCCTTATAAATCAAGTGGTGGAGAAATGGTTGATAGTGAATTAGGTAAAATACCTAAACTATGGACGAAATCTATATTAGGTAATTATATAGATTTGGATAAAGGGCTATCTTATAAAGGAAAGTTTTTGGATAAAAAAAATGAGATAAAAGAATCTATTCCAATGTTATCATTAAGTAACTTTAAATTCTTTAGTGGATTCAAAAATGAAAAGACTAAATATTATTTCGGTGATTATAAAGATAAGCATAAAGTCAAAGCTGGAGATATTATTATAGCAGCTACTGATTTGACGCAAGATAGAAAAATGCTAGGAGCACCTGCATTAGTTCCAAATTTAAATAAGAATATGATTTACAGTTTAGATGTATTTAAAGTAAAAGAAACTACTATACCTAAATTTGTATTATATTTCTTGATGCAAACTAAAAAATATAGAGAGTTTGTTGAAGGCAGTGCTACTGGGACTACAGTAATTAGAATTTCAAAAAGTATCATTTTAAAAGTTCCTATCGTTATTGATTTAAATATAGCTTATAAATTTGATGAAAAAATTAAAAGATACATGGACAAAATAGAAAAATTAAATAAAGAAAATGAAATTTTAGTCGAATTGAGAGATACGCTTCTTCCTAAACTAATGTCTGGGGAGCTTGAAGTACCTGATGATATCGAGGTGAATGTGGATGAACTATCAGTTTAATGAAGATGATTTAGAACAAGTTGCTTTAGAGTGGCTACAAGACTTAGGATATGAATATAAAAACGGATATGATATCAGTGTTACTGGAATATCTTCTGAACGTGAAAGTGATAAAGATGTCATTCTTGATGGAAGATTAGAAAGTGTTTTAAGACGAATTAATCCTGAAGTGAATCGTGATGCGATAAAACAAGCTATTCACAAGTTAACGATTGAAAAGTCACCTAATCTTTTAGAAAATAACCTAACTTTTCATGAATATCTGATTAATGGTATTGAAGTTGAACATTATGATGAAGAAGGTAAGTCCATTGTAGATATAGTATATATCATAGACTTTAAACAACCTCAAAATAATGATTTTCTAGCTGTAAATCAACTTACTGTGGTCAATGGCGATTTTACTAAGCGCCCAGATATTATTTTATTTATTAATGGGTTACCAATTGTAGTTATTGAATTAAAAAGTTCTTCAAATGAAAACGTAGGCATTGAAGATGGATATAACCAGTTACAAACTTATAAAATGCGAATACCTCAATTGTTTACTTTTAATGAAATACTTGTAACAAGTGATGGTATTAATACAAAAGCAGGATCACTTACTGCTAATTATGATCGTTTTATGACATGGAGAACACATGATGGTAAAACGGAAGCACCAATAAGTATGGCAAGTTTGGAAGTATTGATCCATGGTATGTTAAAGCCAGAAGTGTTACTCGATTTGATTCGCTATTTTGTATTATTCCAAGATGATGGAAAGGGTAACTTGAGTAAAATATTAGCGGCATATCATCAATATTATGCTGTTAATAAAGCGGTTGATAGAGCACTTGAAGCTTCATCGTCTAATGGTGATGGTAAAGGTGGTGTCGTTTGGCATACACAAGGGTCAGGTAAAAGTCTAACGATGGTCTTCTTCTCTGGAAAGTTAATCCAAAGATTGAATAACCCTACACTTGTCGTAGTGACTGACCGTAACGATTTAGATAATCAATTGTTTAGTACATTTGTGAAATCTAAGGGTCGTTCTGGAAAGGGATTGCTACGTCAAACACCTAAACAAGCAAACAATAGAAAAGAATTGAAATCATTATTATCTGTTGAATCAGGTGGTATTGTATTTACAACGATGCAAAAATTTGAACCAGATAAAAAAGAAACAACTATGCCAGTACTTACTGATCGTAATAATGTTATTGTTATGGCTGATGAAGCCCACCGTACACAATATGGTTTTAATGCGAAATATGATGATAAAGGTGAAGGAATTAAGTACGGTTATGCAAAGTATTTACGTGATGCATTACCTAATGCGACATTCGTTGGATTTACGGGAACACCAGTCGCTTCAACAGATAAAAATACGCAAATGGTATTCGGCAATTACATTGATGTTTATGATATGACGCAAGCTGTGAAAGATGGAAGTACTGTTAAAATTTATTATGAAAGTCGTGTCATACCACTTAATTTACCTCAAAATTTCGACTTAGATGAGTCGTATGATGAAATTACTGAGGATCAAGAAGAAGATGTGAAGCAACGTTTAAAATCAAAATGGTCTCGTATTGAAGCACTTGCAGGTGCTAAACCCCGTATAGAAGCTTTAGCAACAGACATTATTAATCATTTTGAAATGAGACAAAGAGCCATGAAAGGTAAAGGTATGATTGTAACTATGAGTCGTCGTATTGCTGTGAATCTATATGATGAAATTATACGTCAAAAGCCAGAATGGCATTCAGATGATGATGACAAAGGTGTGATTAAGGTAGTTATGACAGGGTCCTCAAGTGACCCTGCTTCTTTCCAAAAACATATTGGTCCTAAAAAACGACGTGATTTGTTAGAAAAGCGTATGAAAGATATTGATGATGAATTAAAACTCGTCATTGTCAGAGATATGTGGTTAACTGGATTTGATGTACCTTCGATGCACACGATGTATATAGATAAACCTATGAAGGGGCACAACTTAATGCAAGCAATTGCTCGTGTAAATAGGGTGTTCAAAGATAAACCAGGTGGTCTTATTGTAGACTATGTAGGAATTGCAGAAAATTTAAAAGAAGCGCTTAAAGAGTACACGGAGTCAGATAAAGAACAAACAGGTATCGATACTGATAAAGCAGTGGAATTGATGTTAATGAAATATGATATTATTCAAGATATGCTTTATAATTTAGATTATTCAAACTTTAACTCTGATAAAAATTCGGAACGTTTTAATGCCATATCAAATACTATGGATTATGTAATTGGATTAGGTGAGAATGAACGCCAACGCTTTATTACTACAGTAACAGAGTTAGGTAAAGCATTCGCGCTTTGTGCAACAGAACCTGCTGCGCAAGAATTGAATGATGAAATTGCATTTTTCAAAACGGTTAAGGCTGGATTAGTTAAACTATTACAGCCATCTAAAGAAGGCCAATCACATAAAACACCAGCTGAAGTTGAAGCTGAAATTAATCAGCTTGTATCACAATCAGTCGTAACTGAAGATGTGGTAGATGTATATGAAACGCTTGGTTTAAATCATCCTGATATATCTATTTTATCTGATGAATTTCTAAAAGATGTTGAAGGTTTAAAACAGAAAAATGTAGCTGTAGAATTGTTAAATAAGTTGCTTAAGGGACAAGTTAAAGCATTAATGAAAATGAATGTGATAGTATCTAAACGCTTCTCAGAAATGCTTGGTCAATCAATAAATAAATACAACAATCGCTCAATAGAAGCTTCTAAAGTAATTGAAGAATTAATTCAACTTGCAAAAGATATTAAAGAAGAGCAAGAAAGAGGTAATGAATTAGGTTTAAACAAAGATGAAATTGCATTCTATGATGCCTTAGCCTCTCATGAAACTGCTAAAGAAGCTATGGGCGATACTGAATTAAGAGCTATTGCACATGAGTTAACTAAAACAGTTAAAGAAAATATGAGTGTAGATTGGTCTAAACGTGATAGTGCTAAAGCTAAAATGCGTGTCGCTGTAAGAAGATTACTTAAGAAATATGGCTATCCACCAGATTTACAAAAAATGGCTGTTGAGCAAGTCGTGGAACAAGCAGAACTCATGGCAAGTAGTCAATAACTAATAAGATGATATAGATATAGAGCCTCTCTCACGCAAAGTGAAGGAGGCTTTTTAGTTTAGATATTAAATAATATTGAATTTTTTTAAAATAACTTTTAACTTTTTTCTTTTAGTTATATCATTTGTTCTAATTAGTGTTAAATGACTATGTTTAATTAAATCTAATGTTTTAAGAGATATATTAATATTAGTTTGAGCCCAATTATACATGTTATTTGTCATATTTTTATGGGAAAGACCTCTTATATACATTTCCTCTTTTGGAGGATTAAATTTTTGGGTGTTAACCATTAAAGTGTCTTTGCTATAGTTAATTGGATAAAATTGGTTTTTATTAATAATGTCTTCAATTTTTGAGTGAAAACTATCTAATGTGTGGTTTGTTAAAATGGATTGTTTTATGTTACGAGGAAGTTTAATCAAGTATTTAGATGAAAATTTGCCATTTACAATATTTAAATTAGTTAAATAATATTCCTTATTATTATGGAGAATTAATTGGAAATTATAATTTTCATCATCCCAAGCATCAAAGTATATATTTATGTAAACTTTGTTAAAAACGCCACTATATTTAATCGCCGTATTTACTTTTTTATATTGTAGATTGTTATAATCATTTATTAATTTTTCAAATGTAGATTGATTCATAACATTACCTCCTCTTAGTAATTTTAAATTAATTTTCTTACAATTACATTATAACAAAATAAGGATAAGCAGAATTTTATAATAGATAAGTTAACTATCATTTGTTTAACGTGATATTAAAATTTAAGAAAGATTTACTAAAGACTTATCTAAAATAGAAGGCTATGATACTTGAAGCTTATTTAAAAAATAAGAAGTAAAGAAGGTCTTGGAAAAGCAAAAGATATATCAATGAAAGTTATAGGAATAATTAATTTAATTATGAAAAACTATCATCAGTAATTATAATTTTATGTTTTAATTGTATGAACAAAGTGTATAGTACACTATGAAATAATGAAGTATTATGCATTTCAGAGATAAGTTAATTTTTTTAGGGATTTATATTTTAAAAGATTATGAAAAATGGATCTCCAAATCATTGTTAGACAGTTATTTTATAAGATAGAAAGTACTAAATGAAAACTAATCAGTAATTGATACGTAAAAGCGTAAGTGAAACTAAAAATAAAAAAGAAGAAACTTAGTGAAAAAGTTAAATAAAATTTTTAATAAATAAAAATTTAAGACTGTAAAGGGGTAAAATATGAAAATAAGTAGTGTTTATATAGAAAATTTTAGAAGTATTAGTGAAGCTAAATTAGATTTATCTAATTATAGTGTAGTATTTGGTAAAAATAATGAGGGCAAATCAAATATTATGAAAGCTATTCATAGAGGATGGAATATCATTAAAGATTTTTCTACATATTCGTATAGTGCCATTCGTATAAAAAATAAGGGTAATGGTTATAGATTTAAATTAAGAAGTAATAATGTATCAAATATGAATAAAGAAATAGAAGACGATATAAATATAGATTCGAAAAGTAAAAATAAATTTATTTCTATAGGTTTTTATTTTAATTTAACTTCGGAAGAAAAGCTAAAACTCAATAAAGAAATGAGTAGTAAGATTAAAATAACAAATAAAATTTATATAGAAGTTAAATATGATGATTCTTTTTATTATAAATGTAAAGTTAAATTAAATATTAATGGTAAATTTTTAAGATCTCCTAAAAATATAAATTCTAGTATTAATTTTTTGATAAAAAGGTTTGATATAGATTATATTCCTTCAATTAGAACAGAAGAAACTGCTACAGAAATTGTTCAAAATGCTGTGAAAGAACGTTTGAGAGATTTAACAGATAAAGATGAATATAATAAAGCAATTAGTTTAGTAAATGAACTACAAAATCAAGAGTTAAAAAAGTTGTCTTCACAAATCGAACCAGATTTGAAAAGGTATTTAAAAAATATTAAATCTATAGAAGTTGTTTCTATGAGAAATGATAGACCAGTAATAAATTATGGATATTTAAGAGATATAGATATACATATTAATGACGGTAGATTGACAAGTATTAAAAATAAAGGTGATGGAATAAAAAGTTTGATAGCTTTATCTATCTTACAAACAAGTGAGTCGAGCAATAGATTATTAATGATTGATGAACCTGAAGCACATTTACATTCTGGAGCAATAAGAGAACTTAAGAGTAAAATTAAAAATGATACGTCAAATCATCAAACACTTATATGTTCACATCATCAAATCTTTGTAGACCGAAATAATCTTACTAATAATAAAATTTTAAATAAAGGTAAAATATTAGAAAATATAGATATACGTGATATAAGAAAAGAGCTAGGAGTATCTTTATCTGAGAATTTACTAAGTGCAGAAATAGTGTTGTTAGTAGAAGGAGAAACAGATAAGTTTATAATTGAAGAATTTATATTGAGAAATAACTCAAAGTTAAAATCTTATATTGATGATGGGAGGATATTTATTGATTCAATTCAAGGCGTTCGAAATTTATCCAATAAAATTTCTTTTTATGAAGCAGGACTTTGTAAAATAATATGTTTACTAGATAATGATGAGGCTACTAAGGAAATAAATGAGCAAGAATCAAACGGTGATACAAAATATTTTTATTTACCTAAGTATAATAAAAATGAAGTAGAGATAGAAGATATATTCGAAGATGCATTTATATTAAAAATTGTAGAACAGGTATTTGATATTGAAAAAGTTAGTGAAAGAAAAAGTATTATTGGGAAGCTTAAATTTACAAATGGATTGGAAAAATTAATTGATACTTATGGTAAAAAATTAAAAAAACCAGACGAGGAATTATTTAAATGGGAAGTAGTTAAACAGTTAAAAGAACAAGAATCTTTACCAATTAAAAAGGATTATAATATTTTTTTGACACAATTATTTGAAGAAATAGAGAATGTTATGAAAAAATAGTGAAATAATTTGCTACATTTAAATTTTATCAATCTAGGTATAGTTTTAAAAAATAGAAAAGATAAAGCATTCGCTGTGCAACAGAACTTGATTGAATGATGGAATTGCATTTTTCAAAATGGTTAAGGCAGGTTTAGTTAAACTATTATAGTAATCTGAAAGAAATCAATTATATAAAACACCGACTCTTTTTTTAATTATATTACGCATTTTACATTGTAATTGGCAAAAGATAAATTTTTGTTTGTAATATTCTTGAAATATTGTTACATTAATGTAACAATAAAACTGTAACACAATTAATGAGGAGGGTTTTTTATGAAAAAAGTTTCTAAAATTATTTTAGCTAGTAGTCTTGTTTTGGGCTTTTCCGTAACGCCCGAATTATTTAATGTAACTCAAGCACATGCGCAAGAATCTGTTAAACCTTATTATAATTATAGTGGTTATACAGCATATCAAAGTCGGTTTATACTGGATAAGAATTTTAAAAAATCTTTAAAATTCGATACTTTCAAGATGAATGGTTATAAGATTACTAAAAATTCATCAGTTAAAAATCATAAAAATTTATATGATCAAACATATTATTGGGTTTCTAATCATAAAGCTAATGGTGTTTTTTTCTCACTAGATGGCAAATCTGTTAGTAAAAAAGAATTAATTAAACATTACGGGGAACCAAAATATTATTCTTCATCAGCATGGGGAAAAGAATGTACTTATAAAATTGGGAACAAAGATGTAAGATTTTATGTTGATAAAAAGGGATATGTAATTAAATGTCAAATAATTAGTGAGTAGAATGATTTTTATGTTAAAGCATGGGATTAAGTAAATGGATGTTACTTAGTCTCATGTTTTATTATTTAGAGCGTTTTTTTGTCTTAATGCTCAGTTTACAGCTTTTTTCTTATTAGTAGTATTAACCTTTATGATATTTTAAAAACTTATGCTTTCAATTTCTTTCTGAGTGATTTAAGTATTAAAGCATCGGTAAATCAATCGTTTTCAGCTTTATAATAAATGACAAGATGACGTTTAACAGCATCTAGATACTTATCACAAATACTACCAGCCCCGTGACTAGACTAAATTTGAATATAATTAGATAACGCTTTAATACTTTCAATAGAATTAAACAGAATATTTAGGTTTTAATTTTTTATTAAAATTTTATTTAGTTATAGTAATTTTTAAAAATAACTTTATTTCATTTGTTATAATCATTGCATCAAATGAAATGAGGTGTATAAATGATGTATTTGGATTGGCAACGTAAATGTATCATAACTACGGTGGTCGTATTGAGCAGTTTATTATTAGTATTTTCATCAATTACATATGCTAGCGAACGCAATACTGAAGACAGCCTTAAAATTACAACACATAATGTTTATTTCTTGCCTACAGCAATATATCCTAATTGGGGGCAATCTCAGCGCGCTGATTTAATTTCAAAAGCGGATTATATCCAAGGTCAAGACGTTGTAATTTTAAATGAATTATTTGATCACAAGGCATCAAATCGGCTTTTAACAAATTTAAAATCACAATATCCTTATCAAACGCCAATTGTTGGTCAAGGTACAGAAGGTTGGCAAAAGACATCTGGATCTTATAGAAAATTGAAAAAAGTGAGCGGTGGCGTTGGTATCGTGAGTAAATGGCCAATCGTACAACAAGAACAACATATTTACAAAAATGGTTGTGGCGCTGACAGTGTAGGCAATAAAGGCTTTGCATACATTAAAATTAATAAAAACGGTAAATACCAACATATTATTGGAACGCACCTTCAAGCAGAAGACCCAGTATGTATGAAAGGGAAAGATCAAACGATTAGACAGAGTCAAATGGAAGAAATCAAACAATTTATCAAAGATAAAAATATTCCAAAAGATGAACCCGTATATATCGGCGGTGATTTAAATGTCATTAAAGGTTCATCGGAATATCAGAAAATGTCTGATAACTTGAATGTTTCAATGCCTAAACAATACGAGGGCAACGCGTATAGTTGGGATACACAAACTAACGGCATTGCGAATTATAATTATCCTAAATTAGAGCCGCAACATTTAGATTATATTTTACTAGATCGAGACCATGCACAACCAAGTTCATGGCATAATCATACACACAAAGTGAAGTCACCAGAATGGTCTGTAAAATCTTGGGGTAAGACTTACCGATACAATGACTATTCAGACCATTATCCAGTTTCTGCATATGCAGCGAATTAACATTTTTATATTTGCATTAAATTGTTAAATTTTAATATTTAAAATGGGAGCTATACGGAGATCAAAGTTCAAAATTGATTTCTCATATAGCTCCCTATTTTTTACTTTTAGGCTAAATCATATAAAGATAACAATCGTGATACGTGTAAAGGTATTTTTTCTTGTTCTTGTGTGTTATCACTGCTGTTTAGATAGCTGTCTAGTAAGCCGATTATACCGTTACTGATAAAGTTAATATATAAATGATAATCTAGCCCTTTATCAGTAGCGACTGTTGTCGGTACTTTTTTCTTAAATTCTTCTTCAATAAAATGAAGAAGTTTTTTCTTATAACTTGAAGCGTTACTAATATTGAAAAGTTTCATGAAAAAAGACCTATTGTTTTCGAAAAACTCAAACCATAATTGTGTACCTTCTTGTAGACCGAGCCGTTTTTTAGCTTCACAAATTTCTTTGAGCTCCGTAAGCTTTTCTGATACGACTTGGTCTAGTAAATCATATTTATCAATATAATGGAGATAAAATGTTTTTCTCCCAACTTGAGCATATTCTGTAATTTCTTTAATTGAAATTGTGTCAAAATCTTTTTCGAAAAAAAGTGTAATAAAGGCTTTGTTTATGCTTGCTCTTGTTTTAACGACACGTAAATCCTTGATATTCATTGTGAATCACCCCTACTTAAGACCCATTATCAGCAATTTGTGTAGTAACACACAGATGTGGCTATATATTAATTGAAAGACTTAATTAATTACTCTACCATGGCATTATACACACAAGAGTAATAAAAATCCACAGAGAATTAATTTTATATATATATAAAATGGAGGAATAAAGTTATGAAGCAATCAGTTAATTTCAAAAGTAAAACGAACTTACTAGCAGCTCATTTATATACACCTGAACAATTTGATGAAAGTAAAACGTATCCTGCAATTACAGTGTGTCATCCAGGTGGGGGTGTTAAAGAACAAACTGCGGGTATGTACGCAGAGAAACTTGCTGAATTTGGTTATGTGACTGTGGTCTATGATGCTTCTCATCAAGGTGAAAGTGAAGGTTCACCTAAATATTTAGAAGATCCATTTGCGAGAACAGAAGATGTGAGAGCTTCAGTTGATTATCTTACAACATTAGACTTTGTAGATAATGATAGAATTGGTGCCCTTGGTATTTGTGCTGGTGGTGGTTATACAGTCAGTGCAGCAAGAACTGAACGTCGTATCAAAACACTAGCAACAGTAAGTATGGTTGATATTGGTGCATTATTCCGTAAAGGGCCTGGCGATGTGATATCCATAGAAGATCAACTAAGCTTCATGACTCAAGTTGCTGATCAACGTACAGAAGAAGCAAGTGGTGCTGACTATGCATATACAGGTTATGTGCCAGAAGAAATTGATGATGCTATGCCTGAAAATTCAACAATGGTGCAAGGTCATGATTACTATTTAACTGAACGTGGTTATCATAAAAATGCACCAAACAAAATCTTATTAAGAAGCTTTTCTGAAGTATTAACATTTGCGCCGTTCACGTATATTGATGAACTGTTAACACAACCATTTTTAGCAATTGCAGGTACAGAAGCGGACACTTTTGAGTACAGTGAGGAAGCAGTTGAAAAAGCAGCTGGAAATGACAACGAATTATATAAAATAGAAGGTGCATCACACGTCGATTTATACGATATACCAGAATATGTCAATCAAGTACTACCAAAACTTGAATCATTCTATAAAGAAACACTATAAATTTAAAAGGGTGGTATAACAATGACTCGTATTTTAATTATTGGTGCTAGTGGTCAAATATCACAAGAGGCCATTGACTTATATTTGCAGAACACAGATTTTGATTTAACGCTATTAGCAAGAAACAAATCGAAATTACCTGACTATGATTCAAATAGAGTGACAGTCATTGAAGGTGATGCGACAGATAAAAATGCTGTTTCAAATGCTTTAGAAAATGTAGATACTGTGTTTGTTAGTTCTACCGGAGATACTTTAGGAGACCAAGCTAAGACCATTATTGAAGCAATGAATGATAATGGTACGAAACGTTTAATCTTTGTCACTGCGCTTAATACGCTTCATGAAGTTCCAGGAAAATTTGGTAAGTGGAATGATGAAAATATCGGCCCGTATCTTGGACCTTTTAGAGAAGCAACTGAAGCCATTGAAAATTCAGATTTAGACTACACAATATTCAGACCGGCTTGGTTAACGAATTATGATGAAATAGATTATGAAGTAACACAAAGAGATGAACCTTTCAAAGGGACAGAGGTTTCTCGCAAAAGTGTTGCAGATTTAGCAGTTAAAATTTCTCAAAATCCAAAACGACATTCAAAAGAAAATATTGGATTAAATAAACCGAATACAGACGGCGACAAACCTAGCTGGATGTAAATGTAATTAAAATGTTTTAATGCTGTTATAATCAATAGTTATAAAGTAAGAAAAAGCGACTACTTTGCTTTCTTAAAGTAGTCGCTTTTTGCGAGCAAGCAGTGATTCTATTTAGCATGTTTATCATTTCTATCATATATCAGCATACTCATTGCAACTGCAACGGCTATCTAGATCATCATGACATGTTTGTTCTCGATAAATATAATCTTTACGAGATAAGGCGCATTCAACTTTGTCACAGAACCATTTTTAAGCTATTAAGTCCGCTAATTGAATTTAAAGAACGTGCACCTTTATTTTTATCGTAAATGAACTTCTTCATCGTGCCCAAGACATTTATGTTTCAGCTTAAGTCATGCGATAAATCATAAAATTTTAAAGGGATAAAAAAGCTTAACCTTATTTATACCGCTGTATATTAAGACTCTACCTCATCGTGTCTTTGGGCTTCAAATGCATCAAGTAATGCGCGGGCTTCGTCTGTGGTTTGTGTGTCCATGAGTTGATGACGTAGTTGGCTAGCGCCTTTAATGCCACGTACGTAAATTTTAAAGAATCTGCGTAAACTTTTGAATTGTTGCGTTTCATCGCTAGAATGTTTGTCGAATAATGTTAGGTGTAATCTAAATAGGCTTAAAAGTTCTTCACTCGTATGTTCACGTGGTTCTTTTTCAAAGGCAAAGGGATTGTGAAATATGCCTCTACCAATCATGACACCATCAATACCATATTTGGTTGCGAGTTCCATACCAGTTTTTCTATCTGGAATATCTCCGTTAATTGTTAACAATGTATTTGGTGCAATTTCGTCGCGCATATGCTTGATGGCTTCGATTAATTCCCAGTGTGCATCTACTTTACTCATCTCTTTACGCGTACGGAGGTGAATTGATAAGTTTGCGATGTCTTGTTCGAAGACGTGTTTTAACCAGTCTTTCCACTCATCAATATCATAATAGCCAAGGCGTGTTTTAACGCTTACTGGTAAACCGCCCGCTTTTGTTGCTTGAATAATCTCGGCTGCGGTTTCGGGACGTAGAATCAAGCCAGATCCTTTACCTTTTTTGGCAACATTTGCTACGGGACAGCCCATATTCAAATCAATCCCTTTGAAGCCCATCTCAGCCAAACCGAAACTCATTTCTCGGAATTGCTCAGGTTTGTCACCCCATATATGCGCGACCATAGGCTGCTCATCTTCACTAAATGTTAAGCGCCCGCGTACGCTGTGGATCCCTTCAGGATGACAATAGCTTTCAGTATTTGTAAATTCAGTGAAGAAGACATCCGGTCTTGCTGCTTCACTCACTACATGACGAAAGACGATATCTGTCACGTCTTCCATAGGCGCCAAAATAAAAAATGGACGTGGCAATTCACGCCAAAAGTTTTCTTTCATAATATAATTAAACCTTCTTCTTTATTAGTATCTCGAATTTTTATGCATGATGATATTACCACAAATGATGAACTTATACAAAGGGAATTTGAAAAGGCACAGGCTTTAAAAGGGATGCCTACGGGGAGTCTAAAATACGTATGTGCACATCATAATTCTAGCGCAATATAAATGATGGGATATTGTAATTTAACTTTTGAGGATAAGTGTGAAGTGATACTTTAAGGGTTTCTCATATGATCATAATTAACTGATAAGTAGAAGCGGATAATCAATGACGAAGTTTTGGTATAAAGGATGTCATGTAGATAGGATGATATGAAGAGAAAAAAGTTGAAAATTGGTTAAATAGTTAGCGCATATTATTAACTAGTGATTTAGGCCGCACGACAAACCACCCGAGTGAACGGGCGGTTTTGAGCTCTTTTGACATCAAATCGCTACTTTTAATTATTTGTTGCCAAATAATTTTTTAATGAATTCGATTACTTTTTTAATTAAATTTACGATAAACATTTGACTCACCTCCCGTTATTTCTTGAGTTAATTGTATAATGAATCGCGCTTTATTTGTTTAATAATTCATAATACATAAAAAACTATACATATATGTAAAAAAACAAAATTCATGATAACAATTAAGAATACTTTTATGTTAAAAATTCAACATCAAATATAAAATAAATTCAAACAAGCTTGATAGTATTTTTGTGGAACGATTTGAAAATGGAGATCATCTGCTACATATAGCAGAGTGACAGCATGCATGGTTATTAAATTATTGAGGTGTCTGCATATTTTCAATTCAGTCAACTACTGCCAATAT